>JAWBSH010000004.1 GCA_038843015.1 Zestosphaera sp.
AACTTAAACCCTTGAAGAAGCTGTTTAAGCATCTCAGGTAAGTCACCAAGATACTTAGGACCCTTGACAGTTTCTACATTAACTGCTTCCTTAATTTCTCGTGCGGAGCCTATGCTTAAACCAGGAACAACTATCAAGTCAAATCTTCTCGCTTTCTCGTAACTTACTAACTCACTAGCTATGAGTTTAGTAGTCGCTAGAGACGCTATAGGGACACTCCTTAACTCGAAGACTTCTAAATCGATAAAATCACGTACCTCCTTAATTACTTCTTCAAGTATAGGTCTAGCCACTCTTGAAGTTACTAGCAGTACTCTCAATCCACCACCCTAATCAACATTATAAGCTCACAGCAATTATATTAGGTTGGTGTAGAGTCCTTGCCCGAAGTAATTGACGTGCTGACGCTTGAGGGTATGGTGATCAACGGTTTAGTCAAGGAATCTACACTCCTGGACTGCGAGAAGAAAGGCAAGATAAGAATGAGTAAATTAGTGATTAAATCTGTTAATGGGGAAGAATACGAGACCCCGTGTTATGAGTACCCCAGAATTTCGAGAGTTTACGTATTAGTGAGTAAGTATAGAGAGTTGCAACAAGCCACTGACCTCCTCCCCAGAACCCTCACACTTCAGGGCGGGGAGGAGGTCAGGGACTACAGGCTGAACAGCTAAAAAACGTAGAATAGGGGGATGTTATCCCTCTTTTATTTTCAGGGATTTAATTGATGAAAAACAACTCACTAGTTCTGTTAGTCTTTCTTAGATATTATTATCTCTATTGTCGAGACTCTAGATTGTCTGCCTTCAGCACTAGTAACTACCTGGCTTCCTATCCTTATGTCCTTTATTACTACTTTGTCAGGCAGGAACCTGTTCCTCACTATCTCGACTGTGTCGACTGCCTTACCTATGGCTCTACCCCTAGCCTTTACTACGATCTCGGGGACTCCCTGGTTTAGTAGGGTTAGTGTTGCTAGCACGTAGTTCATTACAGGTTTCTTACCTACTAACACTACGTTGCTTGACGTAGGTCCTTGAGACATTCACTCCACCTCTACACTTAATTTAGTCGTAATTAATGTATGAGTTCGCCCTTAAAAGTTTTTCGTTTTAATCCTTTTTACTTCTTCCTGAAGACTACGAATTTTTAAAGTTTATTTGAATATATGAAGCTTAGGTAGTAGAAATGAGTGGCGTGATCCAGCCAGCAGTAAGGAATCTGATAAGTGAGCTCAATAACTTAATAGGTAACGAAATAGTCGTTAGACTTGTTGATGGCACTACTTACGTCGGTAAGCTAGTAGGTTTAGACTTGAGTGAGAGATTTACTCTACACTTGGTTCTCGAGAATGCGAGGAATCAGGAGGGCAGGTCTTTCTATAAAGTCTTCGTGAATGGCTCCCGAATCTCTGAGATAATATTTGAGAGCAAGCCTGTTTTCGACCCGGAGGAATTCAGTAGATATCTTATGATGAAGCTCAACATACCCTCCTCATCTATTAAGGTCATTAAAGACATCCACGCCGTCTACGTATACGATAAATTCAAGATAACAGAGTATGGGGTTGAGGGTTCTGGAGCCCTAGCTAGCAAGCTCTACAGCGTCCTTCAAGAATACCTGGAACAGAAAAAACGCGGTGCTCAAATCTAAACATGATATGTCACGACGTTAGGTAGCTTGGCTGAACGTAACATGAGTTTCGAGATCAGAGATAAAGACCTTGCTGGAAGGATAGGGAGGCTTAAGACTAAATCTGGCTATATAGAAACACCAGCTTTTTTCCCGGTAATCAATCCAGTAAAACAAGATAGAGAAGTACCTGCAGATAAGATAATGAGTATAGGTTTTAACCAAGTAATAACTAACGCTTTCATAATAAAGCAAGTGTTTGGAGACAGAGCTAGGGAGCTTAGTGTTAAGAAAATAATTAACTTTAGTGGTGTAGTCATGACAGACTCTGGCGCCTACCAACTACTGAGATACGGTAAAGACAGAATAAGAATAGAACCAGAAGAGATAGCTACCTACCAAGTAGAAATAGGTTCTGACATAGCAGTGATAGCTGATATTCCTACTAGAGACGACTCTAGCTACGAAGAAGCGAAAGAAAGTGTTGAGGAGACTTTGAGGAGGGCTCGCTTAACAATAGAGAAAGTTAGAGAAAGTGATGTTTTGTGGGTCTTGCCTATACAGGGTGGAGTCTACGTAGACCTTGTTGCCAGGTCAGCTAGAGAAGCCAGCAAGATCGAGGGTTACGGAATGTACGCTATAGGATCTCCAGTCACAGTCCTCGAGAAATACGGTTTCAGCAAAATAGTTGACATGGTTGCCGTAGCTAAGAGTATACTACCCCTAGATAAGCCAGTCCATTTATTTGGCGGCGGACACCCACTCATAATCCCCTTAATGGTGGCGTTAGGTGTAGATACTTTCGACTCAGCTTCTTACATACTCTACGCTAGAGACGGCAGGTACATGACTGAGGAAGGCACTTACAAGATTACGGACTTAGAGTACTTACCATGTGAGTGTGAGGTCTGCAGTAGATACACACCTAAAGAATTAATAGAGCTCGAAGAAAAAGAAAGAGCGAAAATACTCGCAGTTCATAATCTACACGTAATAAATAGGGAGTTGAAACGAGTTAAGACTGCCTTAAAAGAAGGTAGGTTATGGGAATTAATTGAAGAGCGAGCTAGAACACACCCGTCACTCAGGGAAGCGCTCAACACCCTAATAAAGTATGTTGACTGGATAGAAAGACTCGACCCAAGATTCAAAGGAGACGCACACGCGATATTCCTCTACGATACCACATCATATCACAGACCAGAATTAATACGCCATAGAGGACTTATTAGAAGTATTTTGAAAGAGAGAAGAGGAAAGATAATTCTACTACCTGGTAACCCAGACGAGAAACCCTTCAGGAACTCAGAAATATATAGGGTAGCGTTAAGTAGGGGGGTAATTAGTGACGAGTCTCACGTGCTAGTATACTTACCCTACTTTAATTTAGTGCCTGTAGAACTAGATCAGGTGTATCCCTACGCGCAATTCGAGATGCCCCTAACTATGGAGAGTCAGCTAATCAACTATATGACTGAAGAAATAAGTAAATTAATTTCAGAGAAGACTGCAGAAGCAGAGATCACTATCCTCACGTGTTCGAAGTATGCTTGGAGTAAGCAAGAACTCTTCAAAAACTTAGTTAAGCAAAGCGGAAAAGTTCAGTTGATTGAGTTATGTCAGGAAACCTAATCTACATATACAGCTTAGGTCCTTTCTCTTCTTTAGCTTTCTTACTAGCTTCCTCCATTAGCGTTTCCGCGTAAGCAACTAGTTTAGAGTACTCTATTAAGTCATCAACAGATATACTGAGGTCTAGTATTTCATTAAGTTTTCTTATGAAGACTGCAGCCGCTGAAGGATCGTACCTGCCAGGTTCTGTGTAGGGCAGTATCAATAACGTAGGTATCTTCCTGAGAGTGAAGATGGCGTAAAGAGTTGCTAGAGGACCTACTATGTAGTTGCCCTTACCTAGCGTAGGTTCTTTAAAACCCCACCCACAATCCATGTTACAGACCCACCTGAACTCTTCCCCACCTTCTTTAAGCTTTATATTAAGTCCTCCTGCGAACACCGCTCTGTCACCATTGATCTTCTTGAACCACTCAGCTAGAGCTAGAGAGTAAGGCACTCTCTCAGGTGTTGAAGGTAACGCATTATTAACTACTATTATTAAATTTTTGTCTTTAGCTAAGAATATCTCGTAGGGGGTCATCACGCCATATTCTTCCATAGCCACGAAATCGGGCATGTACTTAGTTATGATGTCTCCTATTTTAACGGACTTCGTCTTGCTAGCTACATATCTAGTCGCTATAGTCCCTACGTAACCAAACCCGGGGAATCCTGTAATTAAGACCCACTTTCTGCCAGACTCTTTAAGTAATGACTCGTATTCTTCGTAGATACATATCTCAACTTGCTTCATCTAAATACACACTCCCTAATTTTTAGTGCTGGGCCAGTTAATAACTGGAGTATTTCGTCTGGTGAGAGAAGAAGCTTACCAACACATAAGAGCTCGTCATCCTCACTGACTACGAGGGCTTCATCGCCTGCTCTGAGCTCCTCATCTACTGACAGAACATGCTTTGAGAAAACAGAACTCCTAGCCTCAAGCAAGTCTGGAACTATCTCGTTCACTACGACTAGCCTTAGCCGAGGAGGCGGAACTAGCTTATGCAGTTTTCTAGCCAGGCTTAACCGAATATTTAACGTGTGGGTCTGCGCTACCACAGTAGCTAGAACCTCCCCATTCTCAGGGTCTATCAAGGCCCTAACTCTACCGGTGTTTTTCGAGACCCCTACTAGGAGGTCGTCTGGGAGTATCACGTCAGCAATACTTACTCTCAACTGATAATTGAGGATAGCTCTAAAACTAGTTAATTCCTCTGGTGTTATCCTCCTGACAACATAACTCAATTCTTTAAACCACCGAAGGCGTCTTGCGTTCTTGAGTCTTGCTACTACTCTCTACATATGGTCTGAAGCGCTCTTTGAGGGTCTTCTTAATAGCCTCGACAAAGTCTTCCATAATTATGTAGTTTCTGTTATTTCTTAATGCTATGAATCCTGCCTCAGTACATATGGCTCTTATATCGGCTCCTGAAGCTCCCTCAGTCAACCTCGCTAAACTCTCTAGATCAACGTCCTTCACCTTCATTTTTCTAGTGTGTATCTTGAATATCTCTAGACGACCCTGGAGGTCAGGTAAGGGGACCTCAATTATTCTGTCGAATCTCCCCGGCCTTAGTAAGGCCGGGTCTAGGATGTCTATCCTATTTGTAGTAGCTAAAACCTTAACGTTATCTAGGGGTTCAAACCCGTCTAGTTCTGCTAACAATTGTGTGAGTGTCCTATGAATCTCTCTCTCACCGCTAGTGCCTATGTCAAGTCTTTTCGCCCCGATAGCGTCGAGCTCGTCAATGAGTATTATTGCTGGAGCTTTCTTCCTAGCAAAACTAAAAACTTCTCTGACTATCCTGGCTCCCTCACCAACGAATTTCTGAGCTAACTCGGAAGCAACTAAGCTTATGAACGTGGCGTTAGACTCTCCTGCAACAGCCTTAGCTAGTAAAGTCTTGCCGCAACCTGGAGGTCCGTATAGGAGGATCCCCTTAGGAGGCTCTATACCCATCTCTCTAAATAATTCAGGATTCTTTAAAGGTAGTTCTACAACCTCCCTTAACTCTCTTATCTGTTCTTTAAGGCCCCCAACGTCACTATACCTCACTTTAGGTCTTTCAATAACCTCCATAGCCCTCACGTAAGGGTCTTCAAGTGTGGGGAGAATACCGACTACCGCAGAACCTCTCTGATTAAGCATTACTCTAGATCCTGGGCGAGCATTCTTTACATCAACATTTCCCAACACCTCAACTACTAGGTTAGGACCTGTAGAGCTTTTGACTACCGCCCTACCATCAGGCAATATCTCGAGTAAGACACCCTCTATGAGGGGGGTTGAGAGAAGTTTCTCTATTTCTTTCTTATAGTAGTTTATCTCGTTCCTGAGAAACTCTACTTCAGTTTCTAGTTCTTGAATCCTCATCTCGAGATATCTTACGTAGTCGTCTGCCGAACCCCTCTTACGCGAGCTATACTCAATACCAGACAATAAACACACCACTAAGAAACTAGTATTTTGAAAACCTAAAAAGGTATTTGTTTATTAAAATAACTAAAGAGGGGAGTTAACGAGTTGTTACTTCTCCTCTTCTTCTTTCTTCTCTTTCTTTTCTTCCTTGACTTTGCTAGCTGCTACTACATCGTCAATTCTCAATACTAGAGTTGCTGCTTCAGTACCTGCCTTGATCGCGTTAGTCTTTACTGTCAGGGGTTCTATGACTCCTAGGACGTCCATATCTTCTATCTTACCTTTGAATACGTTGACTCCGTACTTAACTCCCTCAGGCTTGTTGTGCGCACTCCTCAGCTCTGAGATCATGTCTATAGGATCTAGACCAGCATTCTCTACGAGTGCTGAGACTATCCCCTCTAAGGCTTTAGCGAAAGACAGCACAGCTAGTTGCTCCTTCCCACCAACTTTAGTCGCGTACTCTCTTAAGTGTCTGGCAATCTCTATTTCAAAGCTACCGCCACCATACACTATCTTGGGGACTCTGAGAACATCTGCTACAACACTTAAGGCGTCTCTGAAGGACCTCTCAGCCTCATCAACTACTCTCTCAAGTCCTCCTCTAATTATTATGCTGACCGCCTTCGGGTCTTTAGTCCCTTCAACAAACACCATCTTGTCTTCTCCTATCTTCCTCTCTTCTACTAGTTCTGCGTAGCCTAAGTCGTTAGGTGTTAGGTCTTCAATGTTGCTCACAATCTTGCCTCCTGTTGCTCTCTCTAGTTTTTCCATGTCTGATCTTTTTACTCTTCTTACTGCTAGTATTCCTTTCTTTGCTAGGAAGTGCTGAGCTACGTCATCAATACCCTTCTGACAAATAACAACGTTAGCGCCGGCAGTAGCGATCTTCTCAACCATTTCCTTAAGTATGTTTTCTTTCTGTTCTATGAATTTCCTCATCATTTCTGGATCGCTTATCCTAATCTCAGCGTCTATCTCTGTCTTCTCGATCTCTAGTGGTGCGTCGATTAAGGCGATCTTAGCTTTCTCAACTCTCTTAGGCATTCCGGGGTGCACGACCTCCTTGTCTAGTATGACGCCGTAGACTAACTTAGTGTCCGCAAGCGACCCGCCATGCTTCTTAATTATCTGTATGTTGTCGAGGTCCACGTATATCCTGCCGTCTCTGTCTTCAGCCACCTGCTTGACGGCCTTCACGGCTATCTCGGCAAAGTACTCTCTAACACCGTGTACTGCTTTGCTAGTTAAGGCGGTTGAGGCTATCTTCTTGAGAGTCTCTAAATCATTTATGTCTACGTCTCTAGCAATGTTTTCAGCATACCTAGTAGCTTCCTCAAGTGCTTTCTTGTAGCCGTTAATTATTATCGTCGGGTGGACCTCCTTGTTGAGGAGTTCTTCAGCAGCTTTCAGCAACTCGCCAGCAAATATCACCGCAGTTTTAGTTCCGTCACCAACCTCGTCGTCTTGACCTTTAGCTATCTGAACAAGCATCTTAGCTGTCGGGTGTTGTACGTCCATCTTATCAAGTATTGTGGCGCCGTCGTTAGTTATCGTCACGTCTCCGAGAGTGTCTACCAGCATTTTATCCATCCCTCTAGGTCCATAAGTAGTCCTCAAGATCTCTGCTATAGTCATAGCAGCTACCATGTTTGACCTAAGTGCTTCAGCTCCTGTAGTTCTTTGAGTCCCTTCCTTCAAAATCAAGACAGGTATACCTGCGGTAGGAGCAACACCTCTCTGAGCCATACACTACTCACCAATAACTCAATATCAACCACTTCTATTTAAGCTTTTCGCTACCCACACATACATAATTATTTAAAGGGCCCTCCCTAATATGTTAGGGGATGAAGTGAATGGGTAGAGTGAGAACCTCACTAGTCAAGAGAACTGCTAGGAGGTTAATGGAGTTATTTCCTAGCGAAATCTCTGCAAACTTCGAGGATAATAAGAAGCTAGTTTCTAGGTATGTGTACCTCAGGTCTAAGAAGTTGAGAAATCAGATCGCCGGCTACTTAACACACTTAGTCAGGGTTAGAGAGAAGAGATTACAAACTCCTCAAGCCGAGGTTAGCGAGAGCGGGGCTCTTGAAGAATGATAGTGAGAGTAAGGCTGGCAGGCGTCTTAAGGAGCAGGTTAGGTAGAGACGAAATAAGCGTAGAACTCGGTAAGTCAATTAAGCTCAGCGACTTCTTGAGAAAACTTAGGTCTGAAATGCCCGACTTAAGAGAAGCAGTAGAGGAGGACGGGTCCCTAACTGCATCGTATATTGCTTTCTTAAACAACATAGACTACAGACTCTTAGGAGGCTCAGACTACGAACTCAAAGACGGTGATGAGATTTCTTTGGTGCCTATAAGTCATGGAGGCTAGTCAACTAAAGGAAGTGCTAGAAGTAGTTGAGGGAGTCTCTCGCAAAAGCGACTTACTAGATTTTGATTACTGCGTATCAGTAAGTGATGAAGTAGTGAATTACGTGAGTAGTTCTCTCAGTCCGCTCTGTGTGACACAGGTAATCCCACTAAAACTAGTCATTTCAATACCTCAAATAAGAGTGCCGGCACTACTGACTCTTGAGGCTTTCGCAAGAAAAGAAAACATTAGTAGTAAGCCAGAGATCGAGTACCTCCTTTACTTGAGGGGTAGCAGACAAATAAAACAAACGCTAGATAAGTTGAAGAAGTACATGGAGAAACCTTACCTAGTAATTAAGTTCTGTGAGAAAGTAGCTGGAGAGAGCTTCAAGAAACTACCTGAAGAAATGAAATGCGTCACTAAAGAGATAGAGGATGCTCTAGACCCAGACGTAGAGAGCATTAAAGAATTCTACGGACTCACAAAAACCTCGGAAGAGAGGCTGGCTAAAGACATCCTAACCCTAATCAATAACTTAAAATTACAGCAAAGACCCTAGCGAAGTCGTTTAGGCTTCGCTAACTAAGCTTGAATTGTTGATAACTTGCCTAATGCAGTTATTTAGGGTTTCATGAAGGTTTATAAGGTTTGGTATGCACGCATTCGCCGCGGGTACACCGAGATATGGAGGGCTTTACCACAGCCTTGAGCCCAAGATAAGGAGCTGTGGGTTGGGGTTACCCTGAAGGGGTGGAGACCAATGACGCGGGTACTGATGAAAAGCGCCCTGAAGCTAATGAAACCAAAAGTCAACAACAAGCCACATCAGCCAACATGAAACTCGAGCCTCCCACACATAGAGACCTTATCCAGGAAGTATAGTAGAGAATGAGAAGAAGTAATTAATTAGCGAGGCCTATCTTCAAGTAGTTGCTGGTGCGGCGGCCGGGATTTGAACCCGGGATCTCCGGCTTGGGAGGCCGGCGTCCTAGACCAGGCTGGACGACCGCCGCCCCATATAATTTCTTATCCTGCATTAATTTTAAGTTTTTTCGGGGTTATTCTATAATTACTTTTTAAAGTTTAATTATTTGCTCTAATTTATTTTCTTTCTCATGTATTTTTGTTGGGTGAGTAGTTCTTGGTTTTTGACGACGTTATTGAGATAAGGTTTCATGGGAGAGGCGGTCAGGGGGTTGTGACGGCGGCTAACACACTTATTGACGCTCTCCTTAAGGCAGGCCTCTACGGTCAGGCAATACCTTTCTTTGGTGCTGAGAGGAGGGGGGCTCCTGTAGTAGCTTACGCGAGAGTCTCTAAAGAGCCTATAAGGACTAGGTCTTCTATTAAGAGACCTTCTATAGTAGTGGTTTTAGATGCTAAGCTTAGTGAGTTAGTCAACGTGTTAGAGGGGCTTAAGCCGGGCGGTACAGTACTCATAAACTCTCCTAGAAAGCCGAGCATTAAGGGAGATTTTAGAACGTGTTATGTTGATGCTGCAGGGATAGCTTTAAGACACAATCTAGTCTTATCTGGCTGGGCTTTAGTCAATATGCCTATGGTAGGCGCTTTAGCTAAGATACTCAACATACCTGTTGAGGCAGTTGAGGAATCGATAAAAGAGAGGATTGGAGGTAGGGTAGGAGAGTTAAATGCGGTCGCAGCCAAAGAAGCTTTTGAGGAGGTGGTCTGTGTTGAGTAGTGAGTTAATGTGGCCCTTAGCTAAGCCAGCAATTGGTGTTTCAGGAAAGACAGGAACTTGGAGGTTGCAGAGACCAGTATTTGACTCGAGCAAGTGTATTAAGTGTAGGCTTTGCTGGCTTTACTGTCCTGACTCAACAATAGACATAAATGAGGAAGGCGCTAACTTCATAACTATAAACTACGACTACTGTAAAGGGTGTGGTATATGCTCGAACGTCTGTCCAGCTAAAGCTATAACGATGTATCCGGAGGAGTGAGAAGATGGTCCTCAAGACTCTTACAGGCAATTACGCGGTAGCTACCGCAGTCAAGCTCGCTAGAGTTAAAGTTGTTTCTGCTTACCCGATAACACCTCAAACCACAATAGTGGAGAAATTGTCTGAGATGATTGAGTCGGGAGAGCTAGAAGCTGACATGATTAGAGTTGAATCAGAACACTCAGCATTGGCGGCAGTCTACGGCGCTGCCTCAGGAGGTGTGAGGGTCTTCACAGCGACCTCATCACACGGGCTACTCTATATGCATGAGATGTTGTGGTGGGTTGCAGGCTCTAGAATACCTGTAGTAATGGCCGTGGTTACCAGGACTATAGGGCCGCCATGGAACATATGGACTGACCACTCAGACATTATGGACCAGAGAGATACTGGGTGGTTAATAGCTTTCGCAGAGAATAATCAAGAAGCACTTGACGAGACAATAAAACTCTTCAGGATTACAGAAGATGAGAGAGTGTTTCTCCCAGGTATGGTTACTTTAGACGCTTTCATACTCAGCCACACGACGGAGCCTGTAAATGTGCCTGACCAGAATATCGTAGACGCTTTCTTACCGCCTAGGAAGCAGCCATACGTCTTCAGGGCCGGGGAACCCATCGTAATGGGTAACATACCAAAAGATCTTAAGTGGAACATGATGATGAGGGAAGACATACATAGAGCTATGGAGAGAGCCAAGAAAGTAGTTGAAGAGGCAGACTATCTGTGGGAGAAGTTAGTAGGGAGGAGATACGGGGGATTAACCGAGTGTTACAGGTGCGAAGATGCAAAGCACTTCATGGTAGGCGTTGGTGCGTGGGTAGGAGATATGAGAGAGGCTGTAGACCGCCTGAGAGAGAGGTTCGGTTTGAAGGTAGGTCTAGTCAAGATCAGGTACTTCAGACCGTTCCCCAGAGAAGACATGATTAAGTGGCTTAATAACGCGATGAGTGTAGTAGTGTTTGACAGATCCGTGTCTCCAAGTATTGGCGGGCCACTATATCTTGAGGTGCTTGCTTCCATGACTTCAGCAGGGGTCAGAGCACCTGTTAAGAACGTGATAGCGGGTCTTGCAGGAGTTGACGTCACTTACGAGGACCTAACTAACGTGATGCTTGCTTCAGTGAGTGAAGTAGAGGAGTTAGGGACCTTTAAACAAAGTACTTTATGGTTTTACGGTGGTGAGTAGAGGTGCCGATAAACATCAAAGACTTACCTAAAGAGAAGTTTGTTCTTCCTGGAGATGCTGCTTGTCCAGGATGCCCTGAGAACATGGGTTTAAGATTCGTTGGTATGGCCCTAGGCGATAAAGCTATCTTAGTGATTCCTGCAGGGTGTACGTCAATTATTCAGGGTTTAGCTCCCGGCTCAGGACTTAAGTTCCCTATACTTAACGTGCCTTTCGCTTCCTCCGATTCTGTAGCTGCCGGTCTTAGCTCGGCTAAGAAGATTTTAGGGGAGGATGCTGTAGTTGTGGTTTGGGCGGGTGACGGAGGCACTGCCGACATAGGGTTTGCAACTCTTTCTGGTGCTGCCGAGAGGAATGACGACATAATACATATATGTGTTGATAATGAGGCTTACATGAATACGGGGATCCAAAGATCTTCTCAAACACCTTTAGGAGCGTGGACCACGACGACGTGGTCGGGCAAGAAAGAAAGAAAAAAGGATTTGCCTCTGATAATGTTAATGCATAGAGTCCCGTATGTTGCTACCGCAAGTGTGGCGTATCCGATAGATTTCATAGAGAAGCTCAGGAAGGCTTCCACTATGAAGGGCTTTAAGTACATACATCTTCACGCGCCATGCCCTGTGGGGTGGAGGTTTGACCCGTCACTCACAGTCTTTATGGCTAGGCTAGCCGTCGAGACAGGAATGTGGATTTTGTTCGAGGCTGAAGGAGGCAGAGTCAATATAAGCCCGCCTAGCAAGCCTTACGCAGATAAGAACAGGAGGAAACCTATTAGAGAGTATCTAGCTATGCAGGGGCGTTTCAGAGACATCACAGAAGATATCATAAAAGAGCTTGAAAAACAAGTTGAGGATAATTGGTCTTTACTACTTAGGCTAACTACTTAAATAGTTTTTCACATCATCTAACGTATCTATATCTCTTAGTATGCCTATGTCGTCCGTATCATAATAATGTATTCTATCGGAGTGTCTTCTTAAGAATCCCTTAAGCCCTAACTCTTCTTCACTTATTTGGTAGACCCCCTTCAGCAATCCTTTCCCGATTATGAGTGGGTGACCTCCTCTCATGCTACTAGCTAGTCTAGGAACTACGATGAAGGCATCGCTCTCCTTAAGTAATTCACCCGCGTACTCAGTCAAGGCCTTCAGAGTCGAGACTCTAACGTAGGGTACGTCGCCAGGATGTATTGCTACTACGTCAGCTTCTTTGCTGACGGCTTTAACCCCCTTCACTACAGATGAACTCATTCCCGACTCGTAATTCTCGTTAACAACGAACTTGACGTTTAATCCTGTGAGAGACTTCCTGACTAACTCGCTTTGAAAGCCTACAACTACTATAACCTCTTTAAAAATTCCTGACTCAACAAATTTGCTCGTAGTGTGTCTTACTAGAGGCGCTTTAACGCCTTCTACTAAGACTTCATATAATAACTTATTAGTAGGAAATCTCGTTGACTTACCTGCCGCGAGTATAACTGCTGAAGCAAACATTTCATATCATCCACGTAAACGACGTTAAAGAGATTTATTAATTCTTAGTGTGTTTTCTGGATTGGTGGGTGTAGTGAGCTTACCTAGAAACATAACTGATGAGGAATTTATTCATCTTGCTAAAGAAAAGCTGAGTAAGGGTCTTAAAGTTGCAGCAGTAGTGGTAGTTAAGAAAGAAGGTTCTGGTCCTAGAGACGTAGGGTCTAAGATGTTAGTAAGCGAGGGCGGGGAAGTCTATGGAACTCTAGGTGGTGGTTTCTTTGAGAGACATGTTGTAGAGGAAGCTCTGAAAGCTCTTGCCGAGGGAAAGCCTAGAGTCGTTAAATACTCGTTCACTGGACGCCCGGTAGAAGGAGCTGTAGATACAGGGCTCATATGCGGCGGTGTTTTAGAGGTGTTTATAGACGTGTTAAAGCCTACTCAAAGAGTGATAATATTCGGTACTGGGAGGGTTGGCAAGCCGTTAGGAGACCTTCTAAGCTTCTTAGGGTTTAAGATAGTAGTTGCTGACCCTAACCCAGATTTAGTCAGTAATGACTTATACCCATATGCAACTGTAAGAGCTCACATACCTGTAGAGCAGATTGAAGAGAGACTTCCTGAGCTAGTCTTAGAAGGAGATATAGCCTTCATAACGCACGGGGTAGTTGAAGTTGATTATAAGGCTCTAAAGACTCTCCTCAAAACTAACGTTAAGCTAGTAGGACTCTTAGGGAGTAAAAGAAAAGTTGCAGAGTTCGTTAAGAGACTGTTGCAAGAAGGCATAGATAAGGAAGTAATAAAGAAAAAATTCAGAGCTCCTATAGGAGCTGACATACCTGCCGACACTCCAGAAGAAATAGCTGTGTCTATAGCTACAGAACTAATAACGTTACTCAAGGGAGGTCATATAAAATCACTAAACATAGTTGAAGAATTGCTTAATCAACTGGGAGACTCTAAGTAGGATGTTATTGTTATGCTACTCTTTTAACATAAAGTATGTAATTAGTCTCAAGTTGATTAAGGTTTTATTCACATAGTTAATAAAAATATTAATTAACTCTATTCAATCAATATTTTTATGTAGGAACACTACAGTAGATATTGAGGTGGTTTCTTGTTCAGATTTGACGTGTATGTTCCTAGAGACCTGAGAGACGCTTTAGAAGCCTCCAAGATTTACGGGGAGGAATTACTCCCTATTGGAGGAGGCACTGACTTGCTAGTTTTGTATAGACAGGGCTTAGTCAAGTTCAGAATTTTATTAGATTTGTGGCCTTTAAGGAACGAGTTATCATACGTTAAGTTAGAAGGAGGGTCAGTCAAGATAGGTGCTTTAACCACTATTAACGAGCTTGAGTCTTCAGAGTTACTTAAGGATAAGCGTTTTGCGGGATTGAGAGATGCGTGTAGGGGGTTCGCATCGCCATTCATAAAATCTGTAGCTACTGTAGGAGGCAATGTCGGTGCTGCCCACCCACTCTCTGACATAGCAATCACTCTCTTGACTTATGACGCGAATGTGAGGCTGAAAAGCCTAGAGGGTGAGAGAGTGATTCCTCTGAAGAGTTTCTACCTGGATAAGAGGAAGACTGTTAGGAGGTCTGATGAGTTAATTACTGAAGTGATCTTTAAGGAGCCTCCTAGCAACGCGTCTTCTGCGTACCTCAAGCTAGATAGGAGAATCGGGCATGGCATGGGTTACGTTGCTGTAAGTGTTTACGCTGAGTTAGATGACAGGTTAATTAGGGAGATCAGGATAGCATTTGATAGTATGGGTAGGGCTTTCCCTGAGAGAGCCTTAAGAACTGAAGATTCATTGAGGGGTAAAGAATTAAGTGAGGACAATATCAGCAGAGCTGTTCATGATGTTCTGCCGAAAGAAATGAACAGAATAAGTGATTACAGAGCTTCAGCGGAGTACAGGCTTTACCTATCTCAAGTACTACTGAAAAGAGCTTTATTAGAAGTTGGTAGAAGAGTTGGTGGTTAAGGTGAGTACCCCCCGCACTTCTTGGGACACTTATAGAGACATAGAAGTGTCGTTTAAGGTAAATGGGAGAGAGGTCAAGGTGAGGGTCAAGCCTTACGAGAGATTGATTGACGTACTCCGAAACAAGCTCGGCTTGCTGAGTGTTAAGGAGGGGTGTGGTAGGGGCGAGTGCGGTGCGTGTGTTGTCATAATGAATGGGAAGTTGATTCCCACATGCCTCACGCTAGCTGTTAGAGCTGAGGGTTCTGAGATACTAACTCTTGAGGGCATAGCTCCTGAAGGCAAGTTACACGCTATTCAGAAAGCATTGCTAGACACTTACTCGATGCAGTGTGGTTTCTGCTTCCCTGGAGTAATAATGGCTTCTAAATATTTGCTTGACAAGAATCCTGACCCAACAGAGGATGAAATAAGAGACGCTCTAGACGGCAACCTGTGTAGGTGTGGTTCCTACCTGAGGTTCATTAAGGCCGTCAAGCTTGCTTCAAGATACATCAGAGAAGGTAAGATATTCTTTGATGAGTCTGAGGTTTTGAGGTGAGGTGGGATGAGTTCGGTTCCTGAATATTACAAGATAATTGAGGAAGTATTTGAGAAGTATAAAGATAAAGAGTTCCTGTTCGTAGGACGTCACTCGCAGCGCTGGGATTCCGTAGAGAAAATTAAGGGGAGAGCACTCTTCACAGCAGATTTCGCCAAACTCTACAGTAACTTAGTCTACGTACATAGCGTCAGGACTAAGTATGCTCACGCCCTCATAAAATCTATAGACGTTAGTGAAGCGTCTAAGTACCCCGGTGTTTTGAAGGTCATTACAGCTAAGGATATACCGGGTATTAACGACGTGGGGTATGTAATACCTGACCAGCCTCTAATAGCTGAGAGGAAAGTCAGGTACGTAGGCGACATAATAGCTTTAGTCGTTGCTGAGAATCCCTTAGTGGCTAGGGAGGCGAGCGAGTTAATCGAGGTTGAGTACGAACCTCTTCCAGTAATAACTAATCCTCTAGACGTAGTAGATCTCATGACTTTGAGAGAGAAGCCTCACACACTAATACATGACGAGAGAGGTAGTGACGTGTTAGTGCATTTCAAGATTAGGAGGGGCGATGTAGAGAGAGCTATGAGAGAAGCTGATGTAAGAGTTGAGGGCGTTTATAAGACGCCTTTCCAGGAACACGCTTATATGGAGCCTGAAGCCTCAATAGCTATTCCGGAACCTGAGGGTAGCGTTACGGTAATAGCTTCTACTCAATGTCCCTTCGATGTTAGGAAGGCTGTCGCCAAGGTTTTAGGTCTTACGTTGAATAAGGTCAGGATAGTAGTGCCGGCTGTCGGAGGAGGTTTTGGAGGTAAGGAGGACGTAGCTAATGAGGTAGCTGCTAAGGCGGCTTTGGCCGCAGTATTAACAGGTAGACCTGCTCTCGTCGTACATACTAGAGAAGAGTCTATCATAGGACATAGTAAGAGACACCCTGCTATAGCTTGGTACAGGCATGCAGCAAAGAGAGACGGGACTCTATTAGCTGTTGAAGCTAATATCGTCATGGATGGAGGTGCTTACGCGTCTCTAGGTCCCTTCGTGCCTTGGAGAGCAACTGTTCATGCTACAGGCCCCTATAAGGTTCAGTCAGCTAGAGTAGATGTTGTTAGGGTTTACACGAATAACGTGTACTCAGGTGCTTTCAGAGGGTTCGGCAACCCACAAGTAATATTCGCGGTTGAGAGGCAGATGGACCTGCTTGCTGAGGAGTTGGGGATGGATCCAGTCGAGTTAAGACTTAAAAACATACTCAGAGTAGGTGACGAGACTGTTCACGGACAGAAACTTACTGAGGAACATGGTGTGGGATTAGAAGAAGCTGTTATTAAGGCTGTAGAAGCTTCTAGATGGTTTGAACTGCGGAGAAGATACAGCGAGATCACAGGACCTATCAGGAGGGGTATAGGGATTGCGTTATTCTATCACGGTAATTCTATAGGTGTTGAGGGAGCTGACTACTCTTCAGTGACTTTAATAATAAATAGGGACGGGTCAATCACTATTAGGACGGGACTGACAGAGTTTGGGCAGGGCTCTACGTGGGGTCTAGCTTTAATAGCAGCGGAAATTCTGGGAGTACCGCCCAGTTACTTCAAGATAGAGAATCCAGACACTTCAGCTACTCCCGACGCCGGCCCTACAGTAGCGTCGCGAGCGACTGTCATGGGAGGTGCCGCAACCGTGGTTGCGGCTTACAAGTTAAGGAAGAGACTTAATGAAGTAGCCTCTCACATACTGGGTTGTGATCCTGATGACGTGGTTATAAGAGCTCCGGACGTCTACTGTTCGTCTGACCCGAGTAGAAGGACTAAGTGGGCAGACGTTGTTGAGCAGAGTTTCTGGTTGGGAGTGCCTCTCCAGGAATTCGGCTACTACAGAGCTCCTAGAGCTTTATGGGATGAAGAGACTGGCCAGGGAGCTCCCTACATAACATACACTTTCGGAGCTATAATTGCTGACGTAGAAGTAGATATTGAGACTGGTCTGGTAAGAGTAAACAAGATCTATACAGCATACGACATAGGTAAGGTGATAAACAAGATGGGAGCAGAACTCAACGCCGAGGGAGGAGCTATCCAAGCTTTAGGTTACGCGTTAATGGAGGAGTTAATCCATGATAAAGAAGGCAGAGTAAGCAATCCCAACTTATCTACATACTACATACCGACGATAAAAGACGTGCCAGAAATAATACCTATATGGGTCGAAGCAAAATACAAGAAAGGACCATTAGGAGCTAAAGGCTTCGGAGAACCCTCATTTAACGCAGTAGCAGCCGCGATAGCGAATGCAGTAGCACACGCAATAAAAGCAAACGTAACAGAACTGCCAGTCACGCCTGAAAGAGTCTACACAATACTTAAAAGCAAGCAAAAAATATAAACGAATAAGCAATAGGTTAACCTCCAGCCACCATCTCCCGCTCTAGGTTTTTGCTAGGGTGGGTTGTGCTTCTGCTCCACGATTTATCGTGGCTACTAGCCACTCTACGACCAGCACAAAACCCTACAAAAACTTAATCATACCTTTTACACTAAAACAGTTTCCCACCCTACTAGGTTTTATCAAGTCTTAATCTGACCTCCTCCCCGTTCTGAAGGGCGAGGCTTTCAGGTTGTAAACCCTTAAATGTCTAACGTGTTTATTCAGTATTTTCTTTATCTTTTTTAACTCAAGTAGTCAGCGTCCATATTTTTAGTGAGGTCTTCGTTTATGTGCTGAAGTTGCCTAAGGGGCTTGACTATATTCTAGCGTCATACCTCCATGACATCAGCGGCTTGATAAGGGGTTTGTATGGGTTGGTGGACCGGCCGGGATTTGAACCCGGGGCCTCTCGGTTGCAAGCCGAGCGCTCTTCCAGGCTGAGCTACCGGCCCACCAATAAATGTTTAAGTATGTGGAGACTTATAAGGATTTTTAAGTTTTTTGATTTGATGGTTGGGATGAATTCAGCTGTTAAGCGTAAAGTTGCTGGCCTTACAGAGGGGTTAGTTTCAGTCTTCATCAATGTCGTTCTCTTTGCTCTTAAGTATTATTTTGGTTTGATTCATAATTCGATAGCTGTCGTGGCTGATGCTGTGCATACCTTGTCTGACGCGGGAACTTCAGTAGTAGTGATCATTGGTTTTTGGATTGCATACAGACCTCCTGATGAAGAGCATCCTTTTGGTCATGGTAGGGCTGAACAAATAGGTGCAGTAGTTATAGGAACTCTATTAGGCGTCGCTGGCTTCGAGTTTCTTATGAGTAGTTATGGAAAGCTAGTTTCTAGGGAGGCGCTGACTTTTAGTTGGGTTTTAGTAGGTGTCTTGCTGTTCTCATCTGTGGTTAAAGAATTACTTGCTAGATGGGCTTTAAGACTTGGTAAAAGTTATGAGTCGAGATCTATAGTTGGTGACGCATGGCATCACAGGAGTGACGCAATAGCTACAACTCTACTAGCCTTAGGAGTGTTGATAGGTGCTAACTACTGGTGGGTTGATGGGTTTTTAGGTGTGCTAGTATCACTCATAATAATATACACTTCCATAAAGATAGTTCTTGAAGCATCTAGAGATTTACTCGGTTCTAGACCAACCAGGCGCGAGAAAGACTTACTAAATAATCTAGTTCGTGAAGTATCACCTCTCATAGAAGACGTGCATCACATACACGTCCATAAGTACGGAGACCACGTTGAAGTATCACTACACATAAGACTCCCTAAAACAATAAAGCTTGAAGAAGCTCATGAAATAGCTACAAAATTAGAAGACAAGATCAAGAACACACTAGGGTGGGAAGCTACCGTACATCCCGAACCAGAAGACGAGAAAGAATCAGAGTGAGTTACCTCTAGTAGACGGTACTTCGTCAGCCCTGAACGTTCACTTCCTAACGGGTATCCTAAGATACCGTTTTGTCCTTGGATATTCATCCTTGTTTGTTTATGTTCTTTTGTGTCCAGGGATTTCCACTTTGTTCACGTGGATTTGGGTATTCGTGCGGGTTCATGAGTGGCTGTCGAGCCCAACGGCACGAGGCTCCCATCTAGTTCAATCCCTGGGTGGCTTGGAGTACTGCTTCCATTACCACCCAGATTCATCACAAAAGCAAACAGAAACACACTTATAAACGCTTCCTAAAAACGTCGAGAAGAAAACAGTCCACCGTAAACCGTTCCCTGGAGCGACTCATCACGGCTTCTCCAGACCTCTCCCTACGGTTTACCGCAGGTCTCGGAAACCCGGAGTCACCAATAGCTTATAAAGCTGTGAAGGCTGTGAATCTTGCTGGAATACATGCCTAGTCACATTAAGAGTTCTAAGAACTCTTGAGAAACCTACAAACTAGAGAAAGAAGCAGACACAGACCACGCAGGTCTCAGAACCCAGGACCTGCCGGCGAATACGTAGACACGGGATTCATAGCTCGGGCATGCGGGTAAGACTCGAAGAAGGTTAGGAAAGAAACATGATTTGATAAGAATATGATGACGGACACGTATGTTGTGATAATGTTATATTGACACGGAATATATGTAGATTCTCCAAGACCTTCTTCCTAATCCTGCTATGAACTCGAGTGCTTCTTTACCGTTGAGAACTGTCCCGTCTTTCTTCTCCACTCTAAAACCAGTTAAGGTACCGTCACGTACTAGAGCCTTAGCTCTGTTGCCTTCCTCGTCAACCCAATTAGTGTACATCACACTTATTTTGCCTTCCTTATAGATACTCATGATTACTGGGATTATACTCTCACCACTAACTTCTCGCTTTAAGCTACTAACTAATTGAGACTTAAGTATTATCATGCTTAAAAGAACTTCATCTTCAAGTTCTCTTGGGTCTCCAAACTCTTTGAAAGGCTCAACGGGTTTTAACGGCTTAGGGGGCGGCGCGGGAGGAGGCTTCACTTCTTCAGCGACTGCTTTGACTTCTTCCTTAGGAGGTGCTGCGGTAGGAGCGGGCTTCACGGGTTCGACCGCGGGCGGCGTCGGTTGTGGTGGCACCGCCTTACCTCTCTTTAGAGGTTCTACTATGACTGGCAACTCGTATATCATCTTCCTGCGGAGATTATCTAAAAACTTGACTAAGGGTCCCTCAATCCTCCTCTCCTTAAAGAAGGAAGACTTCACAGTCAGCCTTCCCGTAAGCAAAGTGAATAGGCCTCGCACACTCACGTCTAGCCTGAAAAGCAAGTAAATGTCTCCCTGACCTTCTAACTCAATAACTTTAGTCTCGTTTGTGCTGGTTATCTTTAACTTTACGTTTAACCTGTTAGTTGTATCACCTACGACTAAGTCTATCACACCTTCATTATTTCGCACCTCGTGTATCTTATCAACGTAAACCTCACTAAAACTCCATAAACTTAAGTAAAGTCTTAAGTCACCTAACACTAGCATCACGTCCTCGGGAGATAAGGGAATCACTGCTTCAAAACTTCTAATTATAGCCACTCGTCCCCCCACCAAATAGACTACACACACTAGAATTTATAAAAAGCTTTAGAATAAAGAATGACTTAGTTGCTCTAACCTTTAAAAGGAGTCTCTTACAGTGAAGTCTTGACTGACGCGAGTGAACCTTCTCTTTAGGTCGGGAGAAGAAGTCAGTCACGCACCCAACTAAAACAATAAAGTTTTTAAACGGTCTTAGTGGGTTATACTTTAAGGGTTTCGAGGAATGAAGTTCTGTCCTAAGTGTGGAACTATGTTGATTCCTGTGAGAGAGGAAGACAAGACATATCTAGTGTGCTCTAGATGTGGTTATAAAGAGCCGCTAAAAGAAGGTTCTAAGTATAAGTTAGAAAGCAAGACTAGCAACGAGAGCAAAGTGAAGACTACGTCTGTTGTTAGTTCTGAAGGGGAAAAACTGAGAAAGTCTGAGGAGTTAGAGCAAGAGAAAGAAAACTACTACGAGATTTTCTTAGAGTTGATGAGTGAAGAAGAGGGAGGAAGCCAATAAAGAACCTCTAGCAAGGATAGTTTGTGAAAAAGCTTAAGTCTTTGAGAGCTCATCTATTATATCGTCAATGAGTTTCTTCCGGAATTCCTGGTCTTTAATCTTATCTATTAAGAGCACCCTAGCTATTAACTCTACAGATTTCCTTAAGTTATCTACCTGAGACATTAGTTGCTTTATGTTCTGGTTCAGAGAACTAAGATCGCTCTCAACATGACCTAGAGTGTGAGCTATCGTGTTCATGAGCAGAAGGCTGTAGTCTTCTGGGCTGATCTCTTCATGTCTATGCTCGTGATGATGCTCTTCTAACTCAGAAGGCTCTTCGCGCTCTATCTCAATATCTTCTCCTCTCTTAGGTAACTTCATCCTACGCTTACTGCTTTCCTCGCCACTCATCTTTAAGACCCCTGAGACATGACCTATTAATAAGTAGCTCAACCTTTAATAAACGCTAAATCAACTCACGCCCTTGGTAAGTTCTTTTAAGTATTTTATGTGTTGAGACGTTTGATGTATTACTAGAGACGAACTTATTTCTCGTAATCAACAACTACGTAGAGTATTTGACTACCTCTTATTAAGATAGTCCCGTATCTAGCTATAGGCTTTAAGTCTTCGTCAGAGACTTCCTCAGCATTTATCATTACTAGATTCATCGTATTGTCTGCAAAGATTAACTGACCTGTGTAGGAACTGCCTTCCTTCACCTTAACCAGCACGTTCTTATTTATGGAAGACCTCAACACTCTTAAAGGGCTTTCCAGCCTCGATACCTCCATACTCCAACACCGTAACTTTCTTACCTAGAAGTAAGTGGGTGAATAAATATAAATTTAAGATCGGACTAGAATGGTAATCCCTCACACGGTCTCACTTTTCTTGAGTGGTAGTCTTTCTTATCTTTCTTTAGAATTGAGCAACCATATAATTTAAAACGACGCAAAACACCATGAAAACAGAACCCTCGTAGATAGCTTTTAGTCGTGGCGGTCAGTATTGGAGTTACTAGTCACTAGTCCTTGCCGTCACCACTCATCATTCCACTTAGTTGTCGCTCTTTACGTTAATAAGTGTTCTTATTTTTCTTGTTTTGGTGTGTGAGGATGGTTAGAGTAGCCGTAATAGACTATGATCTCTGCAAGCCGCATAGGTGTCGTTTAGAGTGTGTAAGGTTCTGTCCAATTAATCGGAGCGGTGGCAAAGCCATAGAGATTTCTGAGTCTGTTGGTGGTAAGGCCTTCATCTACGAGGTCGCGTGCGTCGGTTGTGGTATATGCGTTAAGAAGTGTCCTTACTACGCCATAAACGTAGTTAATCTGCCTGACGAGCTAGAGAAGCGCGTAGTACATAGGTATGGGCCTAACGCATTCAAACTTTATGGTCTGCCAGTACCTCAGACAGGGATGGTCATAGGCATATTAGGTAAGAACGGGTCTGGAAAGACTACTGTTTTAAGAATACTCTCAGGTGACTTAATACCTAACTTAGGAGTCTTTGATGCAGAGCCTTCCTGGGATAAAGTACTTGAAAGGTTTAGAGGTACGGAACTCTATAACTACATTAAAACAATAGCTGACAACAGCTTGAGGAGAGTTCATAAAATACAGCACGTAGACCTAGTAAGGAAGTACGTGAGAGGTCGTGTGGGTGAAGTCTTAACAAAGATAGATGAGAGAGGACTACTAAATGAAGTCAAGAAGATGTTGTCTTTAGAAAGTGCTTGGGATAATAAAGTCAGTAACTTAAGTGGCGGAGAACTCCAGAGGTTTACGGTGGGTGCTGCTCTACTCAGGGAAGCGAAAGCTTACTTCTTTGATGAACCTTCTAGTTACTTAGACGTCAAGGAGAGATTAGCTGTAGCAAACGCTATCAGAGAATTAACGCCTAGATCTGCCTACGTCATGGTAGTAGAGCACGACCTGGCAGTACTAGATTACGTCTCAGATAGCGTAGTCGTAATGTATGGGGAGCCAGGTGTTTACGGGCTTTGCTCGAAGCTTTACTCGGTAGGGTCTGGAATAAACCACTTCTTAGAAGGCTTCCTTCCAGCAGAGAACATGAGAATAAGAAACGAGAAAATAACTTTCTACTTTAGAGCAGGACCTACAGAGATTACCGAGTCTAGAAAACCTTACTTGTACTGGCCTCACATGACGAAGAACCTCGACAACTTCAAGCTGGTTGTTGAGGAGGGCACCTCATATGTGGGCGAGATAATAGGTATATTAGGGCCTAATGCGATAGGCAAGACCACGTTTATAAGACTTCTTGCAGGAGAACTTAAGCCCGAAGAAGGATATGTGACCACGGAAGGACTCAAAATATCTTATAAGCCACAATACATAAGAGCTGAGAACTATCCCTGGACAACAGTTGAGGAAGCTCTAAATGAACTTAGAAAGGAGGGCATGGCATCTACGGAATGGTTCGAGACTGACGTGATCAGGAAGTTAGGTCTTCATAAATTAGGAGATAAAGAAATAGTGAGTCTCAGTGGAGGAGAATTACAGAAATTTGCTGTGGCAGTGTCTTTAGCTAGAGAAGCCGACTTATACTTAATTGACGAGCCGTCAGCATTCATAGATGTGGAAGAGAGACTAACCGTTGCTAAAGCTATAAAGAAAGTAGCGGAAGTACGTAAGACCACTATATTCGTCGTAGATCACGACCTGCTCGTCACTGACTACATCTCGGATAGAGTCATAGTCTTTGAGGGCATTCCAGGTAAGGAAGGGCACGCTAGACCGCCAGCAGACCTCAGATCAGGCATGAATAAGTTCCTAGAAGGAGTGCAAGTAACTTTCAGGAGAGACCCGAGAACGTATAGGCCTAGAATAAATAAGCCAGGTTCTTACTTAGACAGACAGCAGAAGATGTCAGGAGAATACTACTATGTCACCCCTCTGCAGCACACGACCGAAAAGACTGAAGATTGATTCTATGAATTACATTCCTAGTCCTTAGCATTACTGTAGGGAGAGCGTATTACTAAGGTTCACACTAACGAAGAATCTCTAGCTCTAGTTCTATGTAGGAAAACCTTCTTCCACCATACTCTACAGTACCTATATTGACTTTAGAGAGCTTTACTAAACCCTCTAGTCTCTTACTAATGAGGTTATAGAGATCTACTGCTCTAACTATGTTATCACCCCTACCGTAGAGCACTACCTTCTTGATACCCTGGTTAACATAATTATTAAATAGTAGCATGTAGGTCTCCATAGCTTTATTACCCACATTTAATTTCTTAACAGCTACTGAGTTCATCACCTAACATCCATTAACTTTTGCTAGTGCCCCAAATAAGTTTAATTCTTCTTAGTTATGCTTCACTCACGAGCATGAGGAGAAACTAACTCTCATCACATCGTTGGTCTTGTGCGGGGTCTCTCAACACGTACGTCCATAAGATAAAACACAACTTTTAATTGAATGTTGTTTCTTTTTGGTTTTTTCTAGGGTTTGTAAAAATTGTGAATGTGGTGGTCTCGGGGTTTCCGAGACTTACGGCGGCTCATGAGGAGGCTCGGTCTTGATGTAGGGATGAGTTCTGTGAGCTTGGTAGGGGACCTAAACACACCCCTGCTTTGTCGTAGGGTGGTGAGTGAACTGCTGGCGACAGCTGGAGACGTGCTCTCGCAGGCAGGGCGGGAGAAGAATAAGCTGTTGAGAAATGGATGGCTGGGAGGCTGAATACGAAAGAAAGTGAAAGCCTATAAACAGCCATTTACCGAGAAACGGTTGAGAGCTCTCCCGAGGATAGCGGTGACTACGAAGCTCTTGTTGGGTTCCTGAGGCTCTACCATTATGCTGTTGTACAACTAGTGGTGAACAGACTGTGGAGTTTAGAGGAGATGTCTTCTATAAGCACTCTCCACAGGATGTTCTACTCAGAGCATACCACGTGAAACAAGTCCATGTCTGCTCAAAACAGTAGTTAAAGCATGTAAGAAAAACGGTAGGAGAAAGCCTAGTCCTTTAGAGCGGGGAGAAAAATTAGTGACTTAAAAAGAAGTATACTACTTGATTACTACTTTTTTAGAAAATATTTAAAACCCTCCACACACATAAACATGGTGTGCCTTATGTTTGAGGAAGAGTGGTGGGAAGAAGAAGAGGAGGAATGGTGGGAAGAAGAGTGGGAAGAGAGTGAAGAAGAGGAGTGGGAGTAAACCCACCTTCTCACTCGATTTTTAAGTTAAGACTTTATGAAGTGTTACAATGTGTTTGCTTCAATAACACGTTAGCTTAGTTCTTCCAACTACTAAGAGCAAGGCTTTTAGTTGTAAGTAGGAGAAGAAACGCGTGCTTTAACGACATATGAAGGCTGAGTGTCTAGCTTCTGATCATATTGATAAATTTTAGTGAGTGAGTTGATGATAAATTTGGTGATTCACGTGAGGTTTAAGTCAGCGTCAATTCCTGTAGACGAGTCGGGAAGGCAGTATCACCTAAATTTGAGGAAGGGTGATGTGCCTAGGTACGTCTTACTTCCTGGTGATCCAGACAGGGTACCGTTCATAGCTAGTTTCTGGGATGAGAGTAAACTACTGAGCTCGCATAGGGAGTACGTTACCTACGTGGGCAAGTATAGAGGCGTTGATATAGCAGCTGTCTCTACCGGCATAGGAAGTCCTGCGACAGCCATAGCTGTTGAGGAATTATTGAGGGTAGGTGCTGACACGTTCATAAGAGTTGGAACGACTGGTGCTTTAAAGAAAGAAATTGAGTTAGGCGACCTGATAATAACGTCGGCTGCGGCAAGGTATGACGGGGTTAGTAAGATTTATGTTGATCTGGAGTACCCTGCCACAGCTTCATTAGATGTTCTCCTAGCTTTAATAGAAGCAGCAGAAGAACTCAGGGTCAGGTACCATGTTGGGATAACAGCAAGTAGTGACTCATTTTACGTAGGTCAGGGGAGACCGGGCTTCAAGAATTACTTACCTAGGCAATGGTCTGATATACACTTAAGACTCGCTGAAGTAAACGTGCTTAATTTTGAGATGGAGGCCGCAACAATATTCACTCTAGCTAACATATATGGTGGTAGGGGAGGAGCCGTATGCGCGGTCATAGCTAATAGAGCTACGGACGAGTTCGCTCCTGGAGCAGGTATTGAGAACGCGGTTAGGGTGGCTAACGAAGCTGTGAAGATTTTGAAAGAGTGGGATGATTTAAAAGCAGAAAAGAAAGTTAGTTACTTGTCGGTAAGCACTCTGAGTGAGTGGTATTTGAAGAGTCGTAAACTAGAGAGGCGAGAACAAGGCGGTGGATAACTTTGGTTAAGGTCTTAGTAAGTAACGCGACGATAATGACTTTTTCTATGAAAGAGAAAATGTTGATAAATGAGGGGTTTGTCTTCTCAGATGATGGGAGAGTAGTTGTTGTTGGTTCTGGCGAACCTCCCGAGGAATTAAAATATCCTGAGTTACTCCTTACTGGAAAGGAGAGGCTAGTTATGCCAGGCTTTAGTAGCGCTTTCACGAATCTCTCGCTTTATTTGCTGAGATATAGGGAAGGTTTGCGAGACTTAAGCTCTGATATAGAGTACTTGAAGAAAATAACGAGAGTCGACATGTACTTCCTTGCTGCTATGGCTTTCGCAGAGTTGATTTCTAGAGGGGTCACGACAGCTTTAGTAGTAGATGTTTACTTGGATGAGGTTGCTAGAGCAGCTCATGATTTAAGCTTTAATGCTGTTTTAGCACCACCATTTAATTGCGGCTTAGAAGAGTTTGCTCCTGAGGCTGAATTAAGGTTGCTGTTGAGTAGGTGGCATGAGAAAGTTGAGGGGATCAAGGCAGGGATTGCCGTGTGTGACGAGGCGAGTGAGAAGGTAGTCTCTTTAGCTAAGGAGCATAACCTAAGAATATTTCAGGTTGGTGGGCCGGTGAGTGATTATGAGGGGGCAGAAGTAGTTTTCGTGAACCCCTCGAAAGGTTCTGGGAAAAACGTGATTAGGTGGGGACCTCAGCTAAGTGAGTGGAAACCTGAGGAAGGGTTAGGCGTGGGGGTGAGGCCCTCATACGATATGAGAGATGTAGTTAGGGAAGTCTCATACAAGACTTCTAGACACCCGATAGACGTGCTTTACTCAGCAATAGTTAGAAACCCTGTATTGATAGGCTTTAAAGACGTGGGACCGCTAGAGAGAAACCTGAAAACGAACTTGTTAATGCTAAACGCATCAGAACCTCCTGGCTGGCCGTTACCTAAGAATCTTGGCGGAGTAGCTAAGGCTGTAGTTGAAGGTAACCTAAGAGTAGAGACTGTTATACTTGATGACGAAATACTCGTAGACGGTGGTGAAACCATGACTATAGGCAATGACCTCATAAATAAGGCTAAGAAGCGCCTAGCTAGTCTTGTCCACGAATAATAGATTCTTCTTCAAGAAAGACTACGTAGGAGGTAATGCAGCATAAGAGGTAGCGTCAAAAAAATTCAGGGGTATTGCGTTATTGAGAGGTTCTGCTACGAGTGTCAATTAATAGTTGATGTGGTTAACAAGACCTTAGAAATTAATATCGGTTCTAGAGTTAGGGGGTCCTTAATTAAGGTTAGGGGGGAACTCCCTCTAGAGTCTCTAAACATGCTTAGGAAATCTCGAACTCTTAAGATGCCGCTAGAGAAGCTTAGGTCTATTAACAAGTACCGAGTTAGCAAGAAAGATACTAGCGTGTTTAAGTGCCTAGAAGACGAGGATTTGCAGCATAACTTGGCGGTAGTAGAGATAATCTATGAGGAGGGAGAAATAAAACTCTTAATAAACGATAACGAGGCATCAAAACTTACTAGAGTCTTTAGTAAATGACTTGTAATGCAGTTAGTTATTACTTCATTGCTACGTAGAGGGTTGACCTAGTCGCTTTAAGTCCGGGCTCGCCGTGCTTAACGTATTTAGTAGTCGGTGCGTACTCTCCAAGGTAATGACCTATCATTTCAGGAACTATCTTGACCGGAATAAATTCTTTTCCGTTATAAACCTCGATTGTTAATCCAATCATCTCCGGTAATATGACCATATCTCTTACGTGGGTTCTTATTCTGACGTTCTTACCTTGAGCCATCAGCTCTCTAGCTTTCCTAACTTCTCTAAGTAGCTTTATTCTGGGCGATTCTTCAATCCCATACTCTCTGCGTTTACGCATTATCTCCGTAGAAGACTCTCGTAATAATGACCGTCTAGCTCTTGCAGGCAGGACCTGGATTAACTGATCCATTGGCATACTAAGTAATTCTTCCAATGTCTTGCCCCTATACTTGAAGCGCTTCCATTCTGGGGGTATCTCTATACTCGTCGTCACTGATTACACCTAAAATAAGGAATATCCAGAGCTTAAAAACTAAATATCCTTAAGTAATTACGTTTAGTTATGTTGTTTCTGGGTCTTAATAAGGGCAGGCAAGCTTATAATTTGGGAACTCTTGTATTAATCTTAGAGGGTGTTAAGGCATGGGGTACGAATGGATCGATGAGATGTTTAAGGTTGGCATAAGTAAAGAAGACTTAGAAGAGCTTGAAGCAACGTTGAAAGACATGAGGGAGCCCGTAGAAGTCTACACTTTCGTTGACAGTGCCTGCAGATACTGCTCTAACACTATAAGACTTATTGATACCCTATCAAGCGTTAGCCCCAAGATAGGTGGGTCTAGCTTAATAAAACATAAAGTTGTTAAGAGAGAAGCAGACGCTGAAGGGTTCTTCAAGAGATTCAACGTCTCGAGAGTCCCTACAGTCTTAATGATTGAAGGTCACATAAAGTATACTGG
This sequence comes from Zestosphaera sp., assembly GCA_038843015.1. Classification (NCBI taxonomy): domain Archaea; kingdom Thermoproteati; phylum Thermoproteota; class Thermoprotei; order Desulfurococcales; family Desulfurococcaceae; genus Zestosphaera; species Zestosphaera sp. The sequence continues at coordinate 28,923 of JAWBSH010000004.1, forward strand.
AATGCCGGCAGGCGAGGAGATTAGGGGATTAATTGAGACTTTAATTAGGTTAAGTACTGGCGACTCAGGACTAAACGAAAATACGGTGAAGGGAGTAGCAAATCTGAAGGCCCCTGTTAAAATAGACGTCATAGTCACGCCAACATGTCCTTACTGTCCTTATGCCGCCTTACTAGCTAATATGTTTGCTTTCGAATCATATAGGTCGGGAGGTAAGCTAATCACGGCTGACATTATAGAAGCTTACGAGAATCCAGACATAGCAGACAAGTACGGAGTCATGTCAGTTCCGACAATAGCAGTAAATGGTGAGGTAGAGTTCATAGGTGTGCCTTATGAGGACCAGCTACTAGAGAGGGTATTAGAACACTCAAAGAGAGAGTACCTGAAGAAAATTAAGAAAGAAGAGTACATGAGAATACTGAGAGAATTAGCAGAGGACACGGAAAGCAAGAAAGAGTAGTGTTTCATCAATACTCGCATGTGAAGCAGTCTCCTAACTCGCCTTCCTGGAGAGCGTACCTGGTAGCAATCCTATACCTCACTTGAGTTTTTCTCTCAGCTTCTGGAGTAGCTTCAGTGACTCTCGCGGCGCTTTCCGTGGCTTCACTCTCCCTGCGTGTGGCTTCTGGGGTAGCTTCAGTAACTCCCTCTACTTTTCTTTCTCTAGCTATTCTGCGGGTCAATTTAGCACCGAAGTATATGACTTGCTGTGTCTTACTCCTATCTCTATAGATTGTTATCCCCTTACAACCCAGCTTCCAGGCAAGCAAGTACACGTTTTTCACATCATCTACGCTGACTTCAGCCCTCATGTTGACCGTTTTACTTACTCCAGCATCAACCCATTGCTGCCACGTAGCTTGATGTAACACGTGCCACGAAGGCTCTACGTCATGAGCAGTCGCGAATATTTCTCTAAGCTTCTTAGGCATGTACGGGTTATGTCTTATAGAGCCTGACTCAGCTATGAGGTTGACAACTTCCGGGTCGTCAAGACCGTATCCCCTCAACGCGTCAAGGAATAACGTATTGACTTCAATGAATGTCCCTACAGTTACTACTCGAGTGAACGCTAAAGCAAATATAGGTTCTATAGATGATGAGGTTCCAGCTATTATTGAGATAGTTCCGGTCGGAGCTATAGAAAGTAGCGTGGCATTCCTTAAACCGTGTTTAGTCATCTCTGAGCGTAACTCATCCCAACTAACTTGAGGTCTCATCTTAACGAGCGTCTTAACATGGTCTGAGACCTTAAATTCAATGCCTGCAGTCGCGAGCAACTCATCAAGTGACTTGGTAGTTAACCAGAAGGGTCTGTAGAGTTTGGGATTCCAGGCAGGGAACGCTCCTTTCTCAGCAGCTAACTCTATTGAGGCTTTATAAGCGTTGTAAGCTATCCACTCACCCAGGTAGTAAGCTAGATACAGCGCGTCAACGGAATCGAAGGGGATGCCCAGCCTTATGAGCATATGAGCCCAGCCCATCACGCCTAAACCAACCTTCCTCGTACGCTTAGTAGCTTTCTCGAGTTGTGGTAACGGCCACTTAGCAACATCAATAACGTTGTCTAAGAACCTCACAGCAACTCTAACGTCATAACCTAAGCTATCCCAATCAATGACTGGATTGCCGTTTACGTAGTGTACGTATCTCTCTAGGTTAATACTACCAAGATTGCACGATTCCCACTCTAGCAGAGGTTCCTCTCCACACGGGTTAGTAGCGTTTATCTTGCCTATGTACCATGTGGGGTGTCTCCTATTGATTGTGTCTATGAAGAGTAGACCTGGATCCCCCGAATCCCAAGCATTCTTGACTATCTCTTGAAAGAGTGTCTTAGGGTCTTCCCAACTAACTATAGCATTTTCTCTCTCAGCTATTGCAAGAGCTTCATCCCAAGTTATTATGACGGACTCGTCTAGAGGTATTGACCCACCATGTTCTTCAAGCTCATCAAGTATAACTTCCTGAACCCACTCTTCACTCATGTAATGCCTCGCCCAAACAACCGCATATTTTCTAGAGTCGCTACTACCGTCGATAGAAGTCTTGCGCGGGTTAATCAAGGGTACTGGCCTATTCTCGGCTAAGTGCTTGAAGAACCAGTCATAAACACCCACTGATATATTAAAGTTTTGGAGTGCCTTATCTTTAAGTTCTCCTGACTTACTCTTAATAAACTTCATTATGTCAGGATGCCACACATGTAAAGTACCCATATTAGCTCCTCTTCTGCGTCCTCCCTGCTTCACCACATCCGTGTTCACGTCGAAGAGCTTCATGAACGAGAGAGGTCCTGAAGCCACGCTAGCAGTGGTAGAGACTACATCTCCTTCAGGTCTGAGCTCAGAAAATGAAAAACCAGTACCGCCACCTTGCTGGAAAACTATAGCCTGAGCTCTAATAGCGTCGTATATTCCCTCACCCTCGGGCGTCACCATAGAGTCTCTAACAGGTAGAACGAAACACGCTGAAAGGATGCCTAATCTAGTTCCAGCATTCATTAAGGTTGGTGAGTTTGGTATAAACTTTAATTCAGACATTAGCCTGTAAAATTCATTAAACCACTTTTCACGATCTTTCGTCTCAGCACTAGCTATGTGTTTAGCTACTCTCTCAAAAAGCTTCTTTGGGGTCTCAACAAATTTTCCACTCGAAGGGTCCTTAAGTAGGTACCTGCTCGACAAAACTTTTAGCGAGTAGTAACTCAGTCGAGAGTCCTCGGGGCTGAATTCAGTCCATGCGTTCTTCCCATACACGTCGTTATAGATCCTTGCAAGAAGATAGTGCCGTGCGGCTAACTCATACCTGGAATCCAGCACGACCTTACTAATGAAGGTCTTCTCTACTAGGTCAGCTATCTTACTCGTAGTTAGCTTATCTGTCACCTTTAAAATCTCAGACATTAACTCATCCATAACTCCAGATATAGCTGACGGGTCATTGAGACCGGCAGAACCCATAGCTAGGTGAACAGACCTGGTAAGCTTATCTAGCTTAAAAGACTCAATAACGCCACTTCTCTTAGTAACGCGTAAAGTCTCCAAATCCATTCACCAAGTTTTCTTATTTCTCCCCCAATATCTTAAGAAGTTTGGGAACTCATAAAGCCTAACCTTCTTAGAATTAACGTATTACTAAACATTAATCAAGTCAGAATACTGAAATAGTCCGCTAAGTAAAGAAGATAATACTATACTCACTATGTCTTAAACAGCCTTAAACTTGGAATCCCATGTTTCGTAAACCTTAACTAACTCTTTATTAACGCTAGGCCTTCTCTCCTTTATAGCTTCTATGAAGTCCTCCTTACTTATTGGTCTCGGGCTTCCTGAACCGCCACCCTTCGCGAAAAACTCTCGCACGGTCCTTAGATGCGCGCTCATAACTATGTCTCTTATGTCACTAGCTGTGTAGCCGTCTAACGAATCAGCTAATTCGTCTAAGTTAACGTCAGGCGATAAATTCAGGGGCGAGGTATAGAGCTTGAGTAGTTGTCTTCTAGACTCTTTGTCAGGTAGCGGGACGTAAATCCTCTTCTGAAATCTTCTTATGAATGCTTCATCAAGTTTCCAAGGTTTGTTAGTAGCAGCTATTACGTAAACTAGTCTCTGCTCATTACCCTTGTCTTGCAATCCGTCCATCTCTTTAAGGAATTGAGTCCTGACTCTTACTTCTCCGCCAATCTCGCTACTAAAGATTCCGAAAAGTGAATCTACTTCATCAATGAATATTATGACTGGCTTAGACTCGCTTGATGAGACTTCCCTTGCCTTACTAAACAGTAAGGCAACCTTACGCTCAGACTCCCCAAGCCATTTAGACATTATCGAAGCAGCATCAACATGTATAAAAACTCCCTCAATCTCGTTAGCTACGGCTGCTGCAATGTATGTCTTGCCGCACCCTGGCGGGCCGTAGAGGAGTATTGCTCTAGGCCACCCTAGAGGGAACAAGTCAGGTCTTTTGGTCGGATATATTATGGACTCGTATAAAGCTCTCTTCACTTCATCTAGTCCTGCAACCTCGTTGAAGCGTACCTTAGGCTTCTCTCTAACTATTAAATCTTCAATCTCTTGATCGTAGTTCTCCTCTCTAACAGACCCTGATGAAGGGAGGGGTGAGGTTCTGAAACGTTCTAAGTCTCTTATCCTTTTCTGGTATTGTTTGATCCAGTCCTTATATATTGTGTTTAGGGGGTTCTCAGGATACAGTTGTATTATTTTAGTCAGTACTTCTATAGCGTTCTTATAGTTTTTTACTGCTTCACCGTAGTTCCCTTCTCTATCATTCATTACTGCCTGTACTGCATAATGCCTAGCAATATTCTCTAGGTAAGGCAATGAATTACTGCTCACATCTAATCACCTTAACCTAAAAACTCAAAATACTATCTTGTTTTGTTCTCGCAACCTATTCAGTGCTTTATAGACTTCTTCCTTGCTCACGCCCAGCATATCTTTAAAATGATTCACGTCTACGAAGCCGTTATGAGTTATTATGTACTCGAGTAGTGCTTTCTCTAGCAGATTCTGGTCAACCATCTTGGACCTGTCTGATTGCTTACTTGGTTGTGTAATAGCTTCTACCTCCTTCTTAATCTTATCTTCGAGATTCCCTCTAACCTTAACTGGTAGCAGTATGTCTACAGGTATTTCAGGCAGTTGAGATTTTATTGTTTCCTCAGCGGCTTTCTCTATTTCTTGAAGTAGCTTCTTAGCTTCAGGTGTGTGCTCAATTATTTCTTCAGGTTTTAACTTGGTGTAGTCTGTCGTAGACGCTATGACTCTCCTAGACTCGCTAATTAAGCTATCTATATTGTAGGCCAGGTTAGGTACTAAGTCTTTCACGTAGTCTTTAGCGACTACCAGAAGATTAGAAACTTCTATCAAGTGGTGCGACAAGTTACTTACGTCTTCTAGAGTCTCAAGCCTTAGCTTCACCTGCTCAAGCACCTTCTCTACGACAACTAACTTAGTAGTCATTTCCCTAACTTGAGTAGCCTCGTTAGCGTATATGAGCGCACGGTCTTTCTCCTTACCTATACTGGCCGAAATAGTTGCTTTAACTAAGTGGTCGTACCTGCTTTTTAATCTAGCTACGGTATCTGAGACTTCCTGCTTAGCTGAATCGACGTGTACTATGAGGAGCGAGATAAACTTCTTAGGATCTACTTTAGACCCTCCTTTAATTCTTCCTACGAGGCTACTAAACCACTTAAAGACCCCTACATCCCCGCCTCCGCTAGCGATGCTCAAACCTCACCCCTCCATGACGTTACGTTACGTCTATTACTTGTACTTGTATCGGTTGTTCTGCCTTACCTTGTTCTTTGGGGGAAGGCTTAGCAGGCGGTGGAGTCACCTCTGTAACAGGCTTTATTTCACCGGCTTCACTCTCCAACTTCGTGATTAGTTCTAAGTGTTTCTCAACATCTCTTTTCTCATCGAGTGCCTTAGCTTTGTTATTTCTGAGAAGTTCTGAGGCTGCCTTATACGCTTGATCACTTATTTCGTTACCCATGTAGAGTATCTGCATGTTAGTCATGTCTTTCTCAAGTCTTATTACGAGATCCTCTAACTCACCTGCTCTCTTCCTAAGAAGCTCCTTAACCTTACTAACTTCTTCCTTGAGTGCTCTAAACTCACTATCTAGTTTCTTCTTTAATTCCTCGTATGCGTGTGCAGGTATAGAAGCCTTCCTAAACAACTCTTCAGTAGCTCTTAATCTTCTCTTAACTCTGTCGAGCTTGTTCTCAGCTTCTATCGCTAGAACTTTCCACTCAGGCATTACGACAGGTCCGTCAGGCGTTAGCTTGACTCTGCTGACCGGGACATTCTCGTATATAGCGTCATTAATCACTACTTCTAGAGTTTCTACCTCTCCAGAAACGTTGCTGAACGTAGCTACTAACCTGCCAATGACTCTCCCATACTCATCTTTTATTAACTGACCCACATACTTATCAACTTGATCTAAAGTTATTACCACTGCATTCAACACCTCACAGTAATACTGACAAACATAGAAATACTTAAAAGGAGTCGGGGGGTGTTTTTCGGGTTTCTGAAAGAACTTCACTAATTTCTCAAGCACTTTTCTTCAGGTCTAGCAATGTCGTGTTGGATTTTGTGCAGTTCTCATCACATGGTGAATAGTTCACGAACCCCCTATATCTGAGACTATAGTTGCAGGGCAAACTCTATTAATGTAAACTACCGATAGACGTCATTCAAGAGTTCTGTGTAGTAGGAGTTAAGAAGGATTTGAATTAAAAATAAAAAGAGATTAGGATTTGAGTTTACTCTTTAATTAGTCCCTTCTTCTTGAGGTCCTCGACTTCTTTCTTGCTTAAGAACCTAACTACCTTGATCTTAGTCTCGGGGCTAGTGCCTACTACTGCCCATCTGTTGTTCTTCAGCTTCATGAATTGCGGGTTCTGAATCTCTACTTTCTTCTTGGCTTTTACATCAAAAGCCATCCACTTCTCCATAGTTTTCACCGCACTAATAATATCTACTAGGAAGTATATAAACTTATTGAAGGTTGTCTCATTGTATTCTTCAGGTAAATCTTTATAATAATGTGTAAGTAATTTTATTGAAGTGTGTACAGTGTGTTATAGGTAAAAAATCTCATGAAATACAAAAATTACATTTGCCTTATAAAGTGAGTGAATCTAGAGTGGGCAGTTAGTTGAGTTATCAAGTGATTAACCAGCATAATAAGTTTGCAGCCTGATTACCTTACAGAGTTTTCTCCGTCAGAATTGCGGTACTATCTAGAGTATCGTTGAGGGCTCTTTTCCTGTTTTCGTCTTGGGAGGAATTACTGGAAAGTCTTCGTTAAAAGTGGAAACTATGGTGAAGAAAGTGTTTATTAACGTGTAGAGGTGTTCTACGAATTTAGGCTTATAATCCTCACTCAACTCACTTCTGAACACTACTCGCGCTACCGTAATCGCTTGAAGGTCTACGGGACTTGGTTGTAGTCCAGTATTACATGTTGGACACACAGTAATGATTCTGTACATGAGCTTCGACGAGAACCTTAATGCCTCCTCAGCACTCAACTCACTTAGTTTTTTCTTATGTTCTGGGGATACAGCAACACCTAATAAGAGGACATAACGGTCTTCCCTACCCTCAGGCCTGAAAATCTTGAGATTCACGTGGAGTGGGGGTTGCGTGAAGACGTCGAGACCCCAAGCAATCCTGAAATGTGGCTGTGTCTCAAGCTTCCTAATATTAAAGCCCTCCTCTATAAGCCACTTACTTATTAGCTCGTCCTCTTGAAGACTCACTTAACGCCACCAACTATATGAGTGTTGAGGACATTATTATACACTTATTAATAAGCTATTAATAAGCATTCTCTTTAAGTGGTTGCCCGTGTCCGTTAGCTAGTTTTTGGTTGTTTTAGCTGTTTTTGGTTTTTCTGGGTACGGGTTCATCCCACCTGTTTATCTCTTTTCTCCCCGCTTACGGCTCCAGGGGTGTCGTAGGGATCCCTAGAGTCATCGGCGAAGAGTGGTTCACAGAGTCTCGTCCCTCGCCAACGACTCATCAGCTCATCGGCTCCCAGCTATTAAAACACGTGGATGCTTATATACCTTTACGTTAGCTCCCGAAACCCACAGAGGTAACCCAAATAACCAAAAAACCAAAACTAAACAACATACAAACAGCCACATTAAGTATTTAATCCTTCTAGTAAGATGTTATAGGGGTGTTAGTTTGCTTGGTAAACATCCTCTAGAGTTACCGCAACCCAGAAAGCTTAGTAAGGAGGAAGTAGCTGAAGCTTTGAGACTCTCTATAATAGCTGAGCTAGACGCTATAAACCTGTACCTACAGCTAGCCAGGTATTCTGAAGACGAAAACGTTAGGAAGGTATTTGAAGACATAGCTAAGGAAGAGAAGACTCATGTAGGCGAGTTCCTCACCTTACTTAAGTCTTTAGACCCTGAGCAAGTAGCTGAGCTTAAAGCGGGTGCTAAGGAAGTGAAAGAATTAACTGGGATTACGGTATCGGATAACGACCCACCGATTCAGGAGACTACAGAAGATGAAACATTAAAGAAGCTGAGTATTAAAGCTAAGGAGATTGTTGACTCGGTTAGGAAGTTACGTAAAGTGCTAGGAGTTGTTCATGTAGGTAGGGGGGTTGAGGCTCTCCCACTAGAAGAAGCAGTAGTGGAAGAAACTGCTAGGTCCAAGATTAGTAAGGTGGTGATGCTTAGCGAGATTAGCACTCAATTCAGTATTAAAGTGAGGATATTAGATTACTGGAGTAAGACAGGGATTCAGCCAGACCTGGCGCCACTCTCACTAGCTTCAACAAAGCTCGCTCTGGCTGAAGATAAAATAATTCTTGAGGGAGACCTAGAGAGGGGGTGGCCCGGACTCCTCACTTGTAAGATGAGTATTAAGGACGAATTAAGTGACTGGAGCATACCAGGAAATCCAGTAGCAGATGTCTCGAAAGCAGTTAAGAGCTTAATTAATGAAGCTATACCACCACCCTACGTGCTGTTAGTGAGTCCGGCAAGATATGCCGACCTATTAAGATACACTGAGAGGGCAGGCGTCATGGAACTAGAGAGAGTTAAAGCTCTAGTGAGTGAGGTTGTGCAGACCCCTCTATTAACTGATAATGATGTCTTAGTAATTTCAACAAACAAGTACATGATAGATTTAGTTGTCGGAGCTGATACAGTCTTAGACTACCTAGGACCCTCAGCTGACGAACACTTATACAGACTTTGGGAAACTCTCGTATTAAGGATAAAGAATCCTAAAGCGATAGTGCATCTTATGAAAAAATAACTATCTGTATTTTCAACTACCAATATTTTAAATTCTCTCACTTCTGAAATTTTGGATAATTCATTGGTTTGAGAGCAACTTAATGATTTAATGCGTTTTAACTTCTGTACTAAGTCTTAAACACCTCATCATTATTTAGCTGATAGTAATGCCTGAGATTATGAATTTAGGAATCATTGCTCTCGGAAAGCCTAGCCCCTGAGAGTAGGGGAAAACGCGTCCTATCCAGGTAATTAATAACTAAAGACTTGAATACCTGCTTAGTTAGTGCATTAACATGCTTTAAGTTCTCGTTGTGAGATTTAAAGAGTACTAATATGAATTAAAGCTTTTTTAATTTTAGTTGAGAAGATATTCGGGTGATATTTACGAGAAAGATTTCGTTAAGGTCTTCAAAAATAAAGCCTTCACCTCATAGAAGGCTTGTAGCTAAAGTTGACGAGCTCCTTAAGTCTGGAAGAACTGTTTATAATTACTCTGCTGGTCAGCCAGGCCTCCCACCCGATGAAGACTTAATTAATGACTTCTACAGCAGGCTCGTTAAGAATCCTTTTAATCATTTTAGATACCTATCTACGAAGGGGTTGTACGAACTACGTGAAGCTATCAAGGATGATTTAAAGAAGTATGGTGGCTTTGAAGTAGATCCTGAAAATATTGTTGTGACTTCAGGCGGTGTTGAGGGAATGAACTTGTCGCTAATAACTACTACAGACCCTGGCGACGAGATAGTTTTACTAGATCCGACATATAGCGTATACTGGGATTTAGCAGAACTGTATGACCTGAGAATAAAAAGATGTAGTCAAGTAATCGATAATGATTTCCAGCCCGAGGAAGAATGTTTAAAGAACTCTATAAGCAGGAATACAGCTGCTGTCATAGTAGTTAGTCCTGACAACCCGACTAGCAGAGTAATACGAGAAGACTTAATGAAGCTCATAGCTGATTTATGTGTAGACAATGATGTGTGGCTCATATATGATGAAGCTTATAAGCATGTCATATATGAGGGCGAGCATGTGTGGATTCAGAGATACTCTAGAACCATGGAGAAGCTAATAAGTATCAACTCATTCTCAAAAGATGTCGCTATACCTGGCTTTAGAGTTGGGTACACGTACGCACCAAAAGAAGTGATATCTGAGATGGTCAAGATTAAAGGACTCTTAAGTATTACCTCACCTGTTCCTGGACAGTGGTTTGCTTACTACGCACTCACTTCAGGCATAAAAGAAAAATACTTGGGTAAAGTACTCCCGATATATAGGTCTAGGAGAGACGCACTATACGACGCTATAAGAAAGTATTTACCTGAAGCAAGAGTGTGGAAACCACCAGCTTCTATGTATTTATTCCCTGACATGTCGCCTTACCTAGGAAAACTTAAGATGAACGACATCGATTTCACGTATCAACTAGCAGATCAGAAAGGAGTAGTAATGTTACCGGGCTCCATATTCGGTAATTACGGAAACAACTACCTTAGAATAACTTTCGTAACACAGCCAGAAGATAAGCTTAGAAAAGGCATCGAGATAATGGCGGAATTCATAAATGAACTAGAAAAGCAATAATTCCAGATTCTGTTAAGCCGCGATCAATTATTATTTTAGACTTAGGCTGAACTGAATTTATAGACTTTCACACTTTCCGCTAATGTTTAGTCTCACGTGAACAAAACTAAAACAAGAAGAAAACAATAGCACGTCTTATCAAGCATAATATTATGGGAGAGCAGGTTGTTAAGCGTTAGTCTGCTATTAAGAGCTTGGGCAGAAGTTTTCTTTAATCTAGTAAAAAAGCTTATTAACTCTCTAACAAGAGTTTTTAAGGTTTACGGAGGTGGTCTAGATGGCAGAGCATGAGAAGCAGGAGGATAGATGTCCTCCGGGTAAGATTATTTACGATGAGGTCAGGGGAGAGTATATATGTACTGAGAGTGGTGAAGTCATTGAGGAGAGGGTCGTAGATCAGGGTCCTGAGTGGAGAGCGTTTACTCCTGAAGAGAAGGAGAGGAGGTCACGTTCTGGCTCTCCACTCTCACAGACTTTACATGATAGCGGCATAGCTACCATGATTGATTGGCGTGATAGGGATGCTTCAGGCAAGAAGCTTGAGCTAGAGCGTAAGTTAGAAGCTATGCGTATGCGTAAGTGGCAGATAAGGACTAGGATACAGAATAGCATAGACAGGAACATAACTCAAGCAGCTGAAGAGCTCGATAGGTTAGCTGTGGAGTTGGGTCTTCCTGAAGCTATCAAGGACGAGGCCGCAAGTATCTATAGGAAAGCTGTCGAGAGAGGTGTGGTTAGGGGTAGGGCTGTAGAAGCCGTTGTCGCTGCTTGCCTCTACATAGCTTGTAGACTCTACAAACTGCCCAGGTCTCTTGACGACATCGCAGAATACACTAAGACTCAAAAGAAGGAAATAGCCAGGTGTTTCAGGTTACTAGTTCGTGAACTCAACATTAAGATACCTGTCTCAGGAGCTAGTGATTACATACCGCAAATGATTTCAGCGTTAGGGCTCGGCGGGAAAGTAGAAGCCAAGGCTAAGGAAATACTTGAGTTAGCTAAAAGTACTGGAATCACTGCAGGTAAAGACCCGGCAGGAGTAGCCGCGGCAGCGGTCTACATAGCTGCCAGACTTTGCGGTATAAAGAAGACCCAAAAAGACATAGCTCAAGTAGCTGGCGTGACTGAAGTTACAGTGAGAAACAGATATAGAGAGATAACACAACAACTAAATCTTAAAGTTCCGGAAGACGAGGAAGATTAATTTCCTCTCACTTTTTAGGGTTAGGGAGTTGTTTCTTGTCTGTGGTTTTAGGTTTTTCAAAGCTTTTAATGTGATTGGGTGTGGGCAAGGACTTCTAAGCCTCTGAAGCTTATGAACGTTTTGGTAACTCTGGGTTTCCGAGACTCGCGGCAGACCGTGAGGAGGGGACTCAGGAAAACCCTAACGACCTGTCCTAAGAAGAACTACGAAAACCTAAGACGGGAAACGGTTAGGTATCTGTCTCTTATTCTATAGTTAAAAGAATTTTATTCGGTTTCTATGAATATTATACTCTCTGCAGGAATACCGAACTCCTCGACAAGTATATTTTTGGCTTTCTGTCTTTGATCACCCTGTATTTCTATATGGTTATTCTTGACCGTACCGCCAGTCGCTAATCTACTCTTGAGAACAGAAGCTACTTTCTTTAAGTCATAAGTTGATGGGTCTATACCCTCTATAATAGTGACCTCCTTACCGAACTTCCTCTTCTCTAACCTGATCTTAATGAGTTGCTCCTCAGCACCTAACTGAACACAAAGTTCCTCTGGTAACCCACCACATAGAGAGACTATATCCACCTTGCTTTTCTTGCTCATCTCACACCCTACTTCATGTAATAAACTCTCAAAAGTTTATAAAGGTTTCTGGAGGAAGCTAATCCGAGCTAGTTAGCGTTACTGATTCGGAAGCTACTGCGGTTAACTCTCTTATGAGACTCACGGTCTCTTCAATACATTCGTACATTTCTTTGCTAATTGCTACGTAAGGTTGCTTGAATCTCCTCCATAAGTAAGCTCTAAAGCCGATATTACCTTCTGAGCCCTCGTACTCGAATCTTACTATGACATCAGCAACTCTCGATTCTAGTTTATAACTAAAATCGTCTGTGTAAGCCCCGATCCTAACAACTATCTTCCCTAACTTTCTCAAGTAATTCATCTGATTATAGAGTTCTCGAATATGGTCGCTAACGCTTGTAGTATGTCGAGGTATCTCAACTCCGTGGAAAACTACTATGTGTGGGTCTAGCTCCTCAATTATTGATAATTCACGTGCTACGAGTTGTGAAACACTATATGAGAATGGGTTAACACTCTTGAATACTACGTGGTTCTTAACTAGCCTCTCACTCAAATCTTTGTTGAAGCCCTTATTAACGAGACTACGTACTAGAGCTTCTCGTATCGAGACTGGCGGGTATTTATAGCTTATAAAGAGTAGCTTCATATTCTCCTTCACGGCCAAACCAAGTAGCATTATGGCTAAATCTATGTAATCACTGTCTGGCGGGTAAGTGATATTTATAACCATACCCTTATGTATGTGATTTAGTGTCTTGCGAAGTAGACTGCAAGGCAATTCGAGTTCTTCGCCTGCTTCAACAACTTCATCTAATATCGTCGGCACCCAAACCTCAATTCCTTTACCCTCACGTATTGAAATAGGTATTTCTGCCAGCAGTATCGGAGCTCCTCTAGCTTTCCTGATCTCAAGCGTCCTAACCAAGAAGCCTTCTTCCTTCCTATGCTTCAGTATTAAGACTGCGTCGGAAACGAATTCAATACTCCCTAATTCTAGGGATTCAGAACCATAAGGCATCTCAGCAATCAGTATGAGTAAACCGTTAATTACTCGCGATATCGTGTAGAAGAAGTTTTGAAGCCAAGACCTCTTCTCACTATCTTTCTCGAGTATATCTAAAAGAGGATTTACAGAATCTAACACCACCACATCATAATCTTCAGAAACAAACTTGCTTATTGCTTCAGAAACCCCCTCTATATCGAGTGTCATAGGTATCTTAACAAATCTTAAAGACCCTGCAGACTCAGTCTTCTCTAGGTCAAGCCCTAACATACTCATGTATTTATAGAGCTTCTCTCTGTCCTCCTGCAGGGATACGTACAGGCATCTATACCCCTTAAGAGCATTAGAGTAGCATATAGTAGAAGCCATAGTAGTCTTTCCAGATCCTGGATGTCCTGCTATAACCATAGTATACGGGGGAGAAATAAAGTCCCCTAAAATCTTATCTAATCCCTCTATACCAAGTCTTAGAAACTTGTTTGATTCCCTCACGACATCAACCTCCCAGTTGATCTCGTTGCTTCTTAATATAATTAAGTATCTCTCCTAAATAAAAATTATAATGATCGAACTCACTAACTAGGAATTTAAATACGGCAAAACCTTCTTTAAGTCTTTTCTCGGCTTAATTCACAAGAGAGGTACGAGTTCTGAGCGGCAGTAGGGGCACTTACCATTTAAGGCTTTATAGTCTCCAGAACAAATGATTACTTTATCCATGCCGCACTTACTGCAAGTGTATAAGATGTCTCTCCCAACATGTAGTGATTTCCTACATATAGTGCAATTTTTAGTTACCCAGCCTAAGTGTCCTGACGCGTTAATGCCTCTCAACATGCCCATCGAGTTCACCACCACATTTTTCATATTTTAGTTAATAAGCTAATATCGCTCTTAATTACTTTGTCACACGTTCTTCTAGGAAATCTGTTATTAACCCCTCAAACTACTTTGTGTCTTAGAGGTTGGTGTGGGGTGCAGCCTATCAAGATATGTGCTGTTGGCGATGTACACGGGAGGAGGTATATCCACATTTTTCAAGCCTCACTCAGGTCTATGGTTTTGTTTAAGCCGGACGTGTGTGTCTTTGCTGGTGACATGGTTGATGAGGGTAAGGCTGACGAGCTAGAAGTCATAGTTGATGAAGTCAAGACAAAATTCCCTAACACGCCAATCATATCAGTGTTCGGTAACGAGGAGTATCACGAGTATGAAGATGTCTTCATGAGTAGATATCCTGAACTGCTATGGCTGAATGATTCAATGACTTTAATGAATATTAGGGGTGTAAATATCGCTTTCATAGGCTCTAGAGGTTCTTTAGATAGGCTGACTTACTGGCAGAAGAGAAATAAGCCGGAACTCAGGCTAGTCTATATAGAGAGACCGAGAATACTGAAATCTCTTATTGATGAGGCCAGGAGACATGCTGAGCTCGTAGTACTGATAACCCACTACGCCCCAACCTTCTTAACTGTTAAAGGAGAGCCAGAAAGAATCTACCCTTTCATGGGCTCTCAGCTAATGGAGAAAGTAGTGAAGGAAGCTAAGCCAGACATAGTAATTCACGCTCACGCGCATAACGCTAGAGTAGTTGAGGCGTCGATGGGGAATACGAAAATTTACAACGTGTCTTTACCGGCTAGAAAAGGCTTAACACAAGTTGAAATACAGCCTAGGAAAACTCTGGAAAACTATAGAGTGAGCAAGTAGTTGCTATGCAGCGGCTTTCAAATCTTTTTAAAATACTCGAGCAAGTCTTACTTAGTTTATTAGAGCTTCATTAAGTTATGCTTAGGAGCGGGGAGAGATGATGCTTATATGCGTGACTGGAATGCCGGGAGCTGGTAAGTCGGAAGTTGCTAGGAGATTAGCGAAATACTTGAATGCTAAGTTACTAAATATGGGCGACTTCGTGAGATCAGAGGCTCTTAAAAGAGGACTTCCAGTGAATAGAGATAATTTAATGAAGTTGGCCAGTGAGTTGAGGGAGGAGTTGGGTCCTGATGTAATAGCTAAGTTAGTCTTAGCCAACATTAGTGAAGACTCTCTTTACGTAGTTGACGGCGTCAGAAGCTTAGAAGAAATTAATACGTTCAGAAGCAGGACTCAAGTCATTTTAATCGCTGTTCACGCATCACCTAAAGAAAGATTTAAGAGACTGTTAAGTAGAGGTAGGAAAGACGATCCCAAAAATTATCAAGAATTTCTTGAGAGAGACCTTAAGGAACTGAAGTTGGGTCTAGGGAATGTTATAGCGATGGCTGACTTAATAATAGTGAATGAAGGGAAAGACATAGAACTAGTCGTTGGGGAAGCGCTGAAGATGATTAAGGAGGCTATGAAAGATGTTCACGCTGACTGTAACGTGTGAGGTAAGACCTACTGAAGACAAAGATAAAGTTATGAAAGCCGTAACTAATCTCTTCGATCTAGATAAGGTTGAAGTAATAGAAGACTATCCTTACAGTAAGTTAGTTGGTGAAAGTAGTAAGATAGAGTCCCTAGCAAAGCTTCATAGAATCTTAAGACAGGAGAGAATCCTTGACACATTCAGAAGTGTTCTACTCAGTAACAAGATAGGTAACACTACAGAGTTTAGACTTAACAAGCAGAGTGCTTACGTAGGTAGAGCTACTTTAGTAACCTTAGATAGTGAGTCGCCACTAGGACCTATAACGGTCAGGATAACCAGCGACAAGATAGATGAAGTGATAGATTGGCTAGCTCCGAAGACTGTAGGGGGACGCCCGATACAGGAGAGGAGTATCCCAAAAGTGTAGGTGTAGATAAATAAGTCAGGTAACTCGATATAGGGGTTCAACTCTTATGTTCGGTTTTCGGTTTGCGTTATCCTTGAGAGTGTTCGGGGCGTTCCTAAACCCTCACATCTTGAGTAGCTTGGGGGGAGCTCGCTTTACAGGGCTCTCAAACCCTCATCAAACTATTCCCACGCATGAAGCACTAGAAACACTTACAAGCGTCCCCACCTACATCAACCAACATGAACAGATACGAAACCCGAAACAGTTGCGTTAGGCAATATCATCACTTAGTTTATTATCTTTAACGCGCAGTATTCATTAGGTCGAGAAATTGAGTGATGAGATAAAATACACGTTGAGTTTTGAGGGTTACGGCGAGATAGAGAAGGTTCTGATTAACATAGCTAAGGGATTAGCTGAAGTGAGGCTGTCTCCCCAAGACCTAAGTGATCCAGTATCTTTTCAGATAGCTGTTTCGAGAATGTATGATGCTCTCATGAAAGCTATTGAGGGAGGCGGTAGGTACTCTTACGTAGCTAAGATAAGGTTTGTGGATAGCTTAGGTAATAATGTCTCGGCCGTTGTTGACTTAGGTGAAGAGCCGCCCCCCTTCGCAAGTAAGAATATCAGAGCAAGGATTACTGTGGAGCTGTATGAGGAGTAGGTATTTTGATGGGGGCGATAACTCCTACGGTTAGGAACGAGAACAGTAAGTGCTTTGAGTGCGACTTTAGGGGGTCGGGATGAGTTCTTCTGATGACTTGATTGTCAGGTATAGGGGCTGGATGAGCGAAGAAGACTTCAGGAAAGTCGTGGAGATTGCTGAGTATCTGGGTAGGGAGGGTGACGAATTAATTTTCAGGATATCGAAACACAAATTAGTTAGTAAGAGGCTTACAGTAGATGACGTGTTGGGGGTTCTTGACGAGGTCGGGCTAGAATATGATGAGTTTTTTGAAGAGAGATTAAGAGAATTTTTCGGCAGGGTTAGAGGGAATGCAACTATCTATCTCAAGGAAGGTAAGTTAGTGCTGTCTTTTAATAGGTACTTAGGAGATATATATCAGTCTCGCTTGAAAGAACTCTTGAAATATGATAAAGTAGGTAAGTATTTCTATACGCATCCATTTAAATATCATGAACTTAAGAAAGTCCTCACTAGCTTAGGTTTCAGCGTAAATGATCTGACGGGTTTAAAAGACTCGATCCCCTTACCAGTAAAGATAAGCTTTAGGGGTAATCTTAGAGAGTACCAGTTGGAAGCGTTGAATGCATGGTTAGGTAACTCAGGTCGCGGGATAATAGCACTACCTACCGGGTCAGGGAAGACACACATAGGTATAGCAGCCATATCAAAGATTAATGAAGCGACACTCATAATAACTTACACGAAAGAGCAACTACTGCAGTGGGAGAAGTTCATAAAGACATTCACTGATATACCGTCGTCACACATAGGTCTCTACTACAGCAGAGAAAAGAAAATATCGTCAGTGACTCTAGCTACCTACCAGACGGCGTTTAAGTACATAGAGAAGTTAGCACCGTACTTCAACTTACTCATAATTGACGAGGTCCATCACCTGCCGGCAGAGAAGTTCAAGCATATAGCCATAACATCGCCAGCTAAGTACAGGCTAGGTCTCTCCGCAACACCGTACAGGGAAGACGGGAAGCACACAGAATTATTTCCTCTCATGGGTGGGGTAGTGTACTATAAGACTACGCAGGAACTAGCTGAAAAAGGATTTCTAGCTAAGTTTAAGATAGAAACTATTAAGGTAGACCTGAAAAGTGATGAGAGAAAAGAATACCTGAAGTTGAGAAAACAGTTTCGTGAGTTAGTTGGTGGCTTAGATTTCAAGACTTTAGTAGATCTGGCTAAGCGAGGTGACGCGAGGGCCATCAGAGCTCTCGAAATACATAGTGAAATACTGAAGATATTGTCTATGAGTGACTCAAAGCTAGAGAAAGTTAAAGAGATAGTTGAGCGCGAGCTGAACGAAGGCAAGAAAATAATAGTATTCGCTCATTACGTGACGTTAGCAGAGAAAATAGCTGACGTGTTAGGAGCTTATTTACTTACTGGGGAAATGGAGGAGGCTAAGAGGAGGTCTATACTAGACCAGTTTAGGAAAGCTGAAAGAGGAGTGTTAGTAGTGACTACAGTCGGTGATGAGGGTCTAGACATACCTGACGCCTCAGTAGGGGTTTTAGTTGCCGGAACTGGGTCACGCAGACAATTTATTCAGAGACTGGGGAGGTTGTTAAGACCTAAACCAGGTAAGGAAGCTATATTGTATGAGATAGTAGTCAGAGGAAGTAGCGAGGAATTTCAGGCTAAGAAAAGAAAAACTGTGAGTCTAGACGACCTAGCAGGTATATATGAGGGACCTGACCAAGATTTCTGAGAAGAGATACTCTAAGTTCTCGTTAGTGACTTGTGAGTAATTAATCACGAGAGACTTGTTTAGCGGTAGTTCACCCAAAATAACATGCTCATTAATACTTAGGAGAGGTTTCAAGAGTATCTTCAGCTTAGGTATGCTGTCAACTCTTAAGCAGACTTCTAGAGATAACTCCTCTGGAGGTACCTCAAGACCTGATAAAATAAAGTGAGTTGTCCAGAAACTCTTTAGAGAACCTCTCGTAATCTCTGCCTTAGTTTCCTTCAGCGAGTGAGTAATTAGTATATGCCTTGTGTTAATGAGTTTGCTTAAATACTCGTTTAACCCCACCGAGTTTTCTAAGTCCAGAACAACACACTCACTAACTCCCGCAAAACTTATTCCCTTACTTAGTTTACTCAGGAACGGGAACTTCCTAATTATGAAATCGCCTGAAAAGACTACTCTTCCAGACTCAATGAATTTCTTGGCATCTGCCCACACATCTTCATTAAGTACAAAATCTGGTTCTCTACTCGTTAGGGACTCTTTAGTGAATATTGAAGCTACAGGTATTCCTACCCTCAACACAGAGTTTTTTATTCGGACTTGCGCGACTAGAGGTTTCAGCAGAACATAACTCTCTACCCATTTCTCAGACCTTATTATTTCTTCAATAACTTGCAGATTCTCAAGATACTTACTTAAAACATATACGTTAGCTCCTTTTTCAATCCTCATAAAGAGATCGACCTGTTTTTACGCACATGAATCCACTCGCTTACTAATTCTTTATCACAGGGACTCCTCCTGCCGACCCTGGACTGCGGCATTATCAAGTGCTTGATTGCATGGTCTACCGGCCTATAAGTACCGACAGTAATTTTTCTATTTATCTTCACTTTATCTTTACTTAAAGTAAGAGATTTATATCCACAAGCAGGACATTTCCAACCTTTTCTTACACCAGCTGACTTCATTCTATGACCACATATAGGGCATAGAGGATTCTTGAATGTCTCACTAACTAACTCTATTACTTCTAGCAAATCACCGTGTATTACTAATCCTAGACCCTCCCACCACTTCCCACCACCACACACTCTGACCACGTCTCCCCTCATTAAGTACCTGGCTATCTTCCCTAGTCCAGTCTCACTAAAGAATACCGCCCATAACGAGTATTCGTTCTCAAGACTACTAAGCTTTAAGAGGACGTCGCCGCCCAGACGGATGCTTGGGTTCTCGACGACTCTGCCCTTAACACAGCCAGTTTGATAAGGCCTGAATTCCTCAATACTTCTCTCTACATGATGTACGTTGAGGGCTTGGTTAGTCTTATATATTAACCAGCCTTCAAAATCTTCGCACAGACTCAGTGTTTTCAGCGCTTTCACTAAAGCTACTGGATCTTCTCCTCTAATGCCTAGTAATACTGGGTTACGACCAGAAGGCATTATTAGAGGTTTGTTATTTTCGTAATCGTAGTTCAGGAATGTCTGGTCACGAAACACTTTATCCATTGCTTTAATAGACTCCTCATTAACGCACCTATCACGTGAGTAATTGTCTCTGACCCTGTATACTAATATCTCGTACGTGCACTCGACTAAAGTATTTGACGCGCCTATAGCGGCTAGCGCCCCTACTAAGCCTCTTGAGTAACCAAGGGGTGTCTCGATAAATTCCTTATATCTGTTAATTATTTCAGTAACGTAGTCTTTATGAACATAGTCTGTCAACGCCTTTCTGTAGAGCCTACTAAGCTCGTCTGGAATATTTCCATACAGAAAAGCTATACCTGGCTCAACGCCGCCGCCCTTAATAGTTTCTAAGTATTCAAGGAACTCACTAATCACTAGATTCTTCAAAGTGCTTAAATCATTCTCAGGTATTTTGAGAGAGAAGGAGGTAGCGGCGTTTCCTCTAGTCTTAAAAGGTATTACTGGATTCAACCTAATTAGTAAGGGATAATCCGAGAAAAACGCTTTAGAGACTTCACTTAGTATTTTACTTAAGATTCTGAACGTTAGGTGTGTAGTACATCCTTCTAGGTCTGTGTCTGTATCGTCTAACCCCACATGTACCTCTATATGAGTCTCATGCACTCTTCTTAGTAATTTCCTTACCCTCCACGACTATCATGGTTAGAGTAGATCTGACGTTAGATATCTTCCTTATCTTGCTAGATATTATTTCTTTAAGCGCCTCGGTAGTAGGTGCTTTAATCTTCACTACGATATCATAGACTCCATACACTATATAGGCCTCAGAGACTCCCTCTATCTTAAGTAGCTCGTTCATGACTTCCTCCTCAGTTCCTATGTTGGTGTTTATCAGTACTATAGCTTCGGGCACCTATACATCACCAAAATTAACTTTACGCTGCGAGAATATAAATTTAATGCTTTAAATTAAGAGATACAGACTTAGTTTCGGGAAGCTCTCTGGAACTAGAAGCAAAACCTAGAATATATGTTGTGAGGCTTGGTGGCGATAATCCTAAGTTATCGACAGCTCTAAAACTCGTTAGGTTAGGTTATGCGGTGAGGATACATGCTAAAGAGATCCCGCCTCACTCGGTCGTTCTCAATCCTTTTAGTCAAGAGATTCTCAAACCATCTGATTCCGCCTTACTACGGAGGTATGGTGTAGTAGTTTTAGATACATCGTGGAATTCCGGACTTGAAGACTTAAGAAGCATGGTTGGTAGGCGTAGATACGAGCAAAGAGTTCTACCAGTTCTTAAGGCAGGGAATCCAATAAATTATGGGGTCCTAACCAAGTTAAGTAGTGTTGAAGCGGTTGCCGCAGCTCTCTATATAACCGGGTTTAAGAGATACTCGCTAGAGATTCTGAGTAAGTTTAAGTGGGGCCTGACCTTCTATGAGTTAAACAAAGAATACCTAGAGAGATACTCCAGCACAAAATCCGCGGAAGAATTAATTAAGGTCCAGAACGAAATTTTAAGGTCTATGGGTCTTCAACCGTGATGATTAATTATTTTGAGTAGGTAGTGAAGTGTCTTTATTCCCTGAAAGCCAGATTACATATTGGTGGGAGATTGAGTAAAGAAGAAAAGAACAATGTTGTAAAGAAGATGAGTGATTTAATGCGATCTGGCGCCATAATGCTCGAGCAAACATGTCCTCTATGTGGGCTACCTTTATTCAGGGCCAGGAGTGGCGAGATTGTTTGTCCCGTCCATGGTCCTGTTAAGATAGTCAAGAGTGAGGAAGAAGCTGTTGAAGCAGTATCTTCAGCTGTTTTGAGAGAGCTTGAAAAAGCTGTTGCTAGGAAGCTCCACACATACGTAGAACTCTTCTTAAAAGAAGACATTAACTCAAGCGAGATGAAGGACTTAATTTACCTACTAGATATTCTAGAGAGAGTTAGAAGAATAAGAAAGACTTGAGGGGACTTAACTTGAGTAAACCTAAGAGTGGCAAGTCTCTTCCCCCACTAACAGACATTATTACGATGTTAGAACACATAAGCGAGGCAAGAGGTGTTTTCTACTTAAATTTATTCATTACATGCTTAGCAGGCTACGCAGTCAATCTGTGGTTAGGCGGGTTAATTAGCTCTGAAGAACTGCGTAAGTACTTCAGCAAATTATGTGAAGTGCTGATCTCAGAGTCTTACGAGCTAGATAAAGACGTTATGGAGATCGTGACTACTTTAGGTAGTGACACAATTACTGAAGCCACATACGACGAGATAATAAACAAGATACTAATGATTTTCAAAGATATGCCTTAGTGTGAGTAATCCTCGCTTATGAGGTGATGGAATCCTGCCTTCAACTATCAGCTCCTTGAGAGTTTTATGTACTACGTGCGGGAAGAGAGGAGCTTTCTACTACAGGCAAAGCTCGGGAGAGAAGCTGTGTCCATTCTGTCTGGAGGAATCTCTTGAAAATCACGTGAAACACAGTTTTTCTAAGAAAGTCAAGCTAGGTAAGAGTCCAGTGATAATGACTTACATACCTATTGAGAGAATATTAGAAGGCTTCTTACTAGCTTACATGCTCTCGAAAATCGAGAAAAAATTTGGAGGTACAGTTTCTATAGTGTCTTCTAGAAGAGTACTTAACGTAATTAAGGGAGGAAAGCTAGGCGAGTATCTAGAGAGAAACGAGAACGTGAGATATAGTGTTCTCGAAAAAATAATTGAGGTAGTTGAATGCTATACTATAAAGTCTTTAGAGAACGCTCTTAAAAATATAGAAGAAAATCTCTGGTTAATTGAGGGCGCCCAAGCAGTACTACTCCCTTACACTTTAACAGACCTTAACGAGGCTTTCTTAGAACACGTAATATTAGGTGTGGGAGATTTGAAGGTCCTGAAGATGGAGGGGCGTCTAATTAGCGGGGTTCCTCTTATACTTCCCTACGCGCGAGTGGATAGGGTAGATGTGATGGCTCTCTCATACATACTTAAGTTTACAGAATTACTTGATGTAGAGCTCATCTTTCCTAAGACGGCCTGCGAAGCTAGCAAGATAATAAAAGATTTAGTTATTCAAGCAACTCTGAGACACCCTGAATTAACCCACACAATGCTTAAATCTGTTGAGTTCTTCTCTGAGTGAAAAATCAATGTTAAGAAGCTAAAGCTTTTTAAGTAATCACGTGATATGAGGTCTATCTTGGTGAAGCGATTGGGGACTGAAGTACTTGAAGTATTAAATAATATATTCGCACCTCTCCAGAACTTAGGAACAAGTAGTTTAACTACAGTGCTAGCAGTCATTGGTGTAACCCTGATAATTTTAGTAGCTGTTGGATATGCTGTGTACGGCTTAATAAGACTAGGTAAACTTCTCTTCAGCATGCGTGTGAAGGAGTTCTCACTAATAATGCTAGGTTTAGGTATAGTGTTTCTAGTAGTTGCTATCATAATGCCTTAAGGATAGCATGAAACTAATCACGTTCTTTTAAGTATTCTTGAAGAGATTATTACTTGAGTAGTGGCCTCGCGCCAGCAAATAATGCTTCCTCACCTAAATAATCTTCAATCCTGAGAAGCTCGTTATACTTTGCTGTTCTTTCCCCCCTAGCCGGAGCACCTGTTTTTATTAGTCCCGTCTCTAATCCTACTGCGATATGTGCTATTGTGTTATCTTCTGTCTCTCCACTCCTGTGACTGATTATGGCTTTACCGCCGTTGCTTAAGAGAGCTCTTACAGAATCTTCGGCTTCTGAGTAAGTACCTACTTGATTAACTTTAATTATTGCTCCGTCTATGACGCCTCCCCTAAGATACTGTGTTACTAGGTCTTCTCGTGTTACGGTCAAGTCATCACCTACTACTAGAGTCTTGCTTTTGAGGCTTTTGCGTAACTCGCCGAAAGCTGCCGGTGATTCCTCATGGAATGGGTCTTCAAGATAAGCTATAGGGTATCTGGTCGCGAGATCGAGATACATACTCAGTAATTCTTCAGTACTTAGTGACTTCTTGTCTACTATATACTTATTGCTTCTCTCGTCATAAAACTGGCTTGCGGCAGAGTCTATCCCTATCAGCACGTCATTACCTAACGAGTACCCGGCTAGCTTAACGGCTTCGGAGAGTGCTTCCAGAGCTTCTTCAACTTTCTTGAGTGGTGGTGCGAAGCCCCCCTCATCACCTACGTTGATAGCGCTAGGCCCGTACTTCTCTTTAAGGAACTTCTTTAGACTCCAGTAAACCTCGACACCTATCCTCAAAGCCTCGCTAAACTTGTCAGCTCCTACAGGTATTATCATGAATTCCTGGAAGGCCAGTTCATTACCTGCATGAGCACCGCCGTTAATTATGTTCATGAGTGGTGTTGGGAGGAGCCTTGCTTTAAAACCCCCTATGAAGGTGAACAAGGGCACGCCTATGGTGTCGGCCGCAGCCTTAATATTCGCTAATGAGGTAGCTACGCAGGCGTTACCGCCTATCCTCGACTTATTCTGCGTACCGTCAGCTTCTAATATCTTTTTGTCAACGTGCCTGTAGTCAGAAGAATTGAGTCCTACTAAAACTGAACTCAGTATCTTATTAACAGCCTCTACGGCTTTAGAGACTCCCATCCCGAAAAATCTAGTGCCTCCATCTCTAAGATCTACGGCTTCTTTCTTGCCTCTAGAGGCTCCTGCAGGAGCTATTGACCTCCCGTATCCACCCCCCTCAGTAATCACTACTACCTCTACTGTTGGATTACCTCTTGAGTCAAGTACCTGAAGAGCTTTAACGTAGGTTATGTCAAACTCCATGTACACACCTCTTATATGTTTAAGTGTGTAACAACGTAATAAACCTTAAGACATTGAGTGTTTTCATGACTTATGCTTAATAGCGAAACATTCTATTTAGTCCTAAACACTTTACGATATTACTTAAGCAATTCACGTATAAACGCTTATGAGACTTAAAATACCTCGTGCGTAGACCAAAGAAGAAACTAACTAGTTCTTAACACGTAAGTCAGTTCGTTAACTAAACGCGTCAAGAGCAATTCATCGACTAGCAAGCCTAATCTTCTCAGACTCTTAACTATTTCGTCTGCTTTCAGCATCTTGATTCGTCCTCCTATCAGCCAGAGCGGCGTGTCAATAAGTAGTGCTGGAATTCCAGACTCTTCGCTAACAGCATCCCAAACTACTCTAACGTTTTGGGGATGTTTTAACAGCTCTTTAGCCAAGTTTTCTAATTTCTCAAGAGTATTTTTACTCTTCTTAAGAGGGGATAGAAGACCTGATGTAAGAGTTACTAAAGCGACCCTCCTGTCTACAGGTATTGATATTTTTGTGAGGTCTGCGTTTACTTCAGCAGACCTAAGAGTGTAGTAAGCCATCTTAGCAGAGAAAACCACGGTTTTAGATTCTCTCTCTGTGTCAATACATAGAGACAGCCTACTCAAGTATTCTTTGATTTGTCCTCTCTTCAAACTCTCAAACGCGTCAGCACATCTTAGAACCTTATTCAGTCTTCTTATTTTAGCATCTAAATAAAGCTTATTATATCTGCGCGTAAATTCCTCAACAAGTTCTACTGTTTTCTTAAAGTCTTTTACCCCACTACACTTACTCGTGATAAAGTCTGCGAATAAACTCCAGAATTCCTCACCTTTCATGTTTAGCATGTAAGAAACTAGACCATTTATTGCGGCGAGCTCTACGGAGACCGCGCCGCAGGAGCTCTGTAGTCTACTTAGAGATACGTACTGAGGATCAACACGTATAAATTCTTCGCAACCATCGCGCCCTAGAGACTTGAAAACTGTGCTTACAGCCTTGACTCTCTCTTCGTTAACTAAGTAAATACTCACTAAAGCCTCTCCCCCGAAAAAGTATCAAGGAGGTTTTAAAGTTTTTCTAGCTCATTATTTAGTTTTTCAAGATGAGTATTTAAGGTTTCTACTACTAATATTATTTCGGTGAGATAGCATGTCTTTACTGAGTCCCAGAATACAGGAGTTACTCAACAAGCAATTAAACCAGGAATTAAGGAACGCATACTTATATCTCTCGATGTCTTCATATTTTGATGACTTAGGTTTGAAGGGCTTCGCGCACTATTTTAGGGTTCAAGCTAGAGAAGAGTTAGGCCATGCCATGAAGATCTACGAGTTTATCTATGATGCTGGTGGTAAGGTAGTCTTATCAGAAATTCCTCAACCAAAGACTTCATGGGGGGCTGTAAGTGAAGCTATTGAGGACTTTTATGTTGCCGAGGTAGAGAACACCAAGAGATTTTATGAGTTAATAGATGTAGCAAGAGAGGAAGGTAATAAAGCTGTGGAGACTTTCCTTAAATGGTTTATAGATGAGCAAGTAGAGGAAGTAAGTAGTGCTAACGATCTCTTAACGAAGATTAAGATGATAGGAGATCATAAGCCCACGCTTTTAATGCTCGACGCTAAACTAGCTGAAAGAAAATAAAATTTTATAACTGAAAGCCTCGTCTTTCAGGACAGGGATGTAGCTCTGAACCTCCCCGCAATCCTCAGGACGGGGGAGGAGGTCAATTGTCACTACATTTGGTTTTCTTTATCTATTAATGGAGAGTTAATATTATGTAGTAGTATGAGATAGCTACAGAGAAGGTAAGTATTATTGCTGGAATTAAATATTTATAGACTTTGAATAGGCTTTCTCTAAAGTATTGTACCGTGAAAACTAGACACAAGTGTACTGGCGATGCAACGTAAAATAAGAAAGCCGAGAGATATATGAGAGACGCGTCGCCGAGACTAAACGTTTTAAGACCTGCTAGTAACGGTACTGACGAAGTCACGCCAACTATTGGGGAGCCTGATATTAAGCTCATGAAGCCCGGTAGCAACACTTCTGTCATCACTACAGGAAACTTAATGCTACTTACTGCAGAACCTATAGAACTTGAGATTCCAGTAGTTATCATAGCGTAGTATATCAGCATAGCTCCCAAACTTGATAAAACCATGTTCATAACTCTATCGCTCTTTAAAGCAATAAAGAACTTACTCGAACTCACGTGTTCCTCACTTCTAGAAAACGATAAATAAGTGATTAGGGCAACTCCGAAGAAGCCGCCGATGGAAACGCTATAGTCACTGTAGTAATTTAGTGTGTCTAATATTTGACGTGCTATCAAGGCTACTATTATAGAGCCAAGTATGGGAGATAAGAAAGTCAGTAATCCTCCTAAGCTAGATTTTCTAGGGATAAGACCTTCTAGTGCAGAAGCTTGCTTACTGTTTTTGCGAGTTACGTAGAGTCCCGTCAGCACCATCAAAACCATTATAGGTACCTGATACATTGCTAGCTCTATGACAGAGTGGCCTGTTAAGGCTGCTGCTGTCATTAGGACTTGACTCATTGGGTATACCAAGAATATCGTGTGTCTGAACCATACGTTAAGAAAGGACATTAAGGTAGTGCTTAATCCTATAACAGCTCCTACGCTTGCTATCACAGGCGCTGACATTAATGCTCCTCCGGCAATAGGTAGCAGACCCATAACAGCCGGCACTATAGCTATTATCAGAACAGGTCTCCTAATATATCCTAGAAGCTCGTCACTCAGCTTATTAATCATGCGGGTCGAGCTATAGAGCTCAACTAATAAAGAGATAGAAAATGAGGCTAGAACTAGAGATAAGGTCCTGTCACTAGTTAAGGTTTGTAAGAATACGTCAGGTAGTAATAAGGGGTTCATTAAGATGACTATAAGTATGCCCTCTATCACTAGCGCGACGCCCACACTAATTCTGAGTCTCACCAGCGTGAGGAGAGTGACTAACGACACTGTAACGACCACGAATTCCCACATCATTTTGTCCAGACCGACTCAATATAACCAAGACATACTAATTAAGTCTTAAGACTTAGTATTAATGTTGGTCGAGCATGAAAGCACTGATAATAGGCTCAACAACTATTGACATGCTCGATGATACTTCCAGGATTGGCGGTTCCACGTATTACGGAGGATTAACACTATCTAAGTATTTAGGGGATGAGACACATGTTTTGACAACGGTAGACGATAACGTGTCGAGCTATTTCCACGAGACTTTCTCTAATTTAAGGATTTCTCTGCATGTTGTTAAGTGTGGTAAAGTCCCTCACTTCATAATAAGACACGGCAAAGCAGTTGATGTTCTCGTTAGTGAGTGCAGGATACCAGCTCTAGTAGCAAGAGAGCTAATAAACATTATTAAACCAGACATCATATTTTTAGCACCTGTTTACAGAGAAATAGATGTTGAAGAGTATGTCAGCCTGCTAAGATCATTGAGGGAACTTACAGCGTTTAAAGCTCTCGATATTCAAGGTCTCGTCAGAGTTTCTACTAGTAAGGGTATTGAGTGTCGTTGGCGTGAGGATTTACTGGACCTGATGAGTTTAGTAAACTTCACTCACGGAAATCTTAGAGAGTTTTGTTTTTCAGGTAACACTAATCAAATAATTGAGGTCTTGGTAAAATCAGAGAAGTTGAGGAATACGGCCGTAGCTATAACCACGGACTCTTTAGGTGTGTACTTGCTCTCTAATGGTAAGTGTTTTAAAGCAACTCCACTTAAAGTAGTTAGTGTAGACGAAGTGGGAGCCGGAGACGTATTTACCGCATCTGTAGCGCACTACGCAGCTGGAGGGAAAGACCTCTTCTATGCTGTGAGAGCTGGAGTCGTGAGTGCGTCGCTCAAGGTATGGAGAGCTTCTGATGTGTGGTTCACTGAGGAAGACCTCGAACGTTACTTGCCTCAAGTAGTCTTTGAGGAGCCGTGTTTCTGAGTTAATCTTCAGTTGCTTCAGAAAATATTTATCTAGTTCTTTGAAAGTATTTTATGGTGATTCTTTGTGAAGGGTTGGTGGGGTAAGATATTAAGAGTTAACTTAAGTAGTGGTACTATTAAGGTTCATGAATACCCTCAGGAGGATGCACTCAACTTTATAGGGGGTAGAGGATTAGCTGCCAAGATATTGTGGGATGAGGTTAGGGGAGTCGATCCTTTAAGTCCTGATAATAAGTTGATATTCGCGTGCGGACCCTTTAACGGGCTCCCAACACCTAGTGGAGGCAAGATGGTCGTAGCATCTAAGAGTCCTTTGACAGGCGGCTACGGCGACGGCAACTTAGGCACCATGGCTAGCGTTCATTTAAGGAAGGCAGGATATGACGCCCTAGTTGTTGAGGGTGCTGCTAAGAAGCCCGTCTATATCTACATAGAAAACGATAACGTGAGTATACTGAGTGCTGAGGGTCTGTGGGGTAAGACTACATTCGACGCTGAAAAAATACTTAAGGAGACTCACGGTAGAGACGTAGGAATTCTGAGTATAGGTCCTGGTGGAGAGAATCTAGTTAGATATGCGGTCGTGATATCTCAGGAGGGTAGGTCTGGCGGCAGACCAGGCATGGGTGCTGTGATGGGTAGTAAAAAACTTAAGGCAGTCGTCGTGAGAGGAACTAAGGAGATACCTGTCGCCGACAAGGAAGTTTTAACTAAGCTCTCGCAAGAAGCTTACAGAGCCATACTAGACTCGCCTGCCTACACATTCTGGCGCAGGCAGGGAACCATGGCTGCTGTTGAGTGGTGTAACGAGAACTCAGCGCTACCCGTCAGGAACTTTAGTGATGGGATATTCGAGTTCTCCAGAAGCATTGATGGGTACACGATGGAAGGTATGAAGGTCGGTCAGAGAGGGTGTCCCTACTGCAACATGATATGCGGTAACGTAGTCTTAGATGCTGAAGCTAGGGAGAGCGAGCTTGATTACGAGAACGTGGCGTTGTTAGGCTCTAACCTAGGCATAGGCAAACTGAATGAGGTGGCCGTGCTTAATAGACTAGCTGATGAGTTAGGGCTAGACACTATATCTCTAGGTGGGGTCATAGGTTTCGTTATGGAAGCAAAGGAAAAGAAGTTAATAAAAGATGACGAAGCCCCAGAATTCGGTGATTTCAAGAAAGCGAGAGAATTCGTGATTAACATAGCATACAAGAAGACTGAGCTAGGTAGGCTCGCAGCCGAGGGTGTCATGAGATTAAGTGAGTCTTTAGGTGGTAAGGAGTTCGCCATGCACGTCAAAGGTCTTGAAGTCAGCGGCTACAACTGCTTCGCATACCCTGCTATGGCATTAGCTTACGGGACCTCCTCTATAGGCGCTCATCATAAGGAAGCCTGGGTTATTGCCTGGGAGATAGGCACAGCACCAATAGAAGGTGAGAAGAGAAAGAGCGTGGAGTATAGAGTGACTTACGGCCCCGAGAAAGCAGCTAAGGTAGTAGAGCTACAGAGGTTGAGGGGAGGCATGTACGAGGTACTCACTGCTTGTAGGTTGCCCTGGGTTGAGGTAGGACTGAGCATAGAGTATTATCCGAAGCTCCTAGAAGCAATAACGGGAGTGAAATACACTTGGGAAGACCTCTACAGAGTAGCTGACAGGATCTACACCTTAATAAGAGCGTACTGGGTTAGGGAATTTAATGGGAGATGGGATAGAACTATGGATTACCCGCCTATCAGGTGGTTTAGTGAGGGACTTAAGAAGGGGCCTCTAAGAGGACAACATCTGGATAAAGACAAGTACGACGCATTACTTAGTGAGTATTATAAGTTAAGAGGCTGGGACGAGAGAGGAATACCTAAAAAAGAAACATTAAAGAAGTTAAGTCTTGAGTATGTAGTGCCCGAGCTAGAAAAACACGTCACACTAGAGTAACACTGGTATACCTGCCTAGTGCAACTGTTTTGGTTTTTATAAAGGTTTGTAAGGGGTTGATGTAGGTTATTTTATTGTGGGTTGAGCTCGCTCACGATGTGGGTGTGTGGTGAAGACTCGAGTGGGTGGGGTGTCTAAAGCCAGTATGTGGGGGTTTCCCCACAGCTATGAGCCAAATGAGGGTGAGCCGTGGGTGAGGTTACCCTGAAGGAGTGGAGACCGATGATAAGGCTTCCAATGAAAGGAGGCCTGAGGTCAATGAAGCCAAGGGTCGACAACAAACATGAAACCCAAACCCTGATTTTTATCCTTAATTAAGTTTCGGACCTCAAGTATTTTGGGAATGATAGAGTGGTTAGGTTGAGACTTCATGGAGTTTTTGCTCATTTGGCCGGCCAAGATGAGGTCTACGTAGAAGTGAATGAACCTACACCCGTAAGTGAATTACTGAAGAACATAATACCAAGATACGAAGAATTCGAGACAAAGATAATACTAATTAATGGGAAGCCGTCAGGAGAAGAAACTCTGGTGAGTGGCGACGACGAGGTTAAAGTGCTTCCAGTTCTTAGTGGTGGTTAGCTAGAGAAGTTATGAGCCTAGGTTCTTGACCTTCTTCACAAGCTCCTCAAACGAGGAGATGGCTTTTTCTTCGTTATAGTCGTTCATGCTTACGCAAAAAGTATTGAACCCTTCTTTTTCGTATGTTTTCTGTGTACCGCATTTAGTTATTCTGCACCGAGAGATTCTAGGGCAGAAAATAATAACTATTTTTCGTTCTTTCAAAACTAAGACCCTAGACTTCCTATTACGCTTAATCAAGTCTTCTCATCATCTTCTAAGCTGTCATTATTTATTTGAGGAAGTCTTCCCTTGGCGGAGAGAAAACCTCTATTATTATGGTTTTCCCCGGACCTGGGTTATAGACCTCGTGAGGCTCGTTAGATTCAAAGACGTATGACTCTCCCTCAGACACTATGAGTTCCTTACTCGGTGTTTTAAATACCATCCTGCCTTTTATTATGTATCCTGCTTGCTCATGAATGTGTGAATGCATAGGGAATCTAGCACCTTCATCTATCTCGAAGTAAACTAACATTACTTTGTCTCCGTAAGCTAGAACCCATCTTTTCACTCCCTTTACTGGTTCTTGAGGTTCTACCTGAAGTCTTGAGACATGCTTCAAGGTTCTCACATAATAGACGTCCGTTCTACGTATTTAAGCTTAATACGAAGTGTTTCTTGTCTGAGTAGCCCTACTCATTATATGGAGAGTAGCGCTATGCTTCTAAGAGTGTCTGCCACGTCCTCACACTTATCAGCAGAATTCTCTATAGAGTCCATTACTTCCTTTAACATCAGACATTGTGATATCTTTGATTCTTCGCAGTAGTTTAGGATCTCCTTAAATACTTCATGCCTTATATCATCCGTTTCTTCTTCGAGCCTCTCTATCTCGTTAGATATGCTGAGGACTTCTTTAGGGTTAACTAGGAGTTTTTCTGCCGCGTTCTTCATAAGTAGTGTTGATTTATGAACATTCTCGGCCATCTCACGCAGTCTATTGAGTATGTTTTCAGGTAGGTTTGTTGGTTCTATTAGTGATAGTCTCCTGCTCCAGCCCTTCGCGTAAGCTGCTACGTCATCAGATGTTAAAACAAGTCTAACGAGTTCTTCTCTGTCAATAGGGTGGAATATTTCCTTAGATAATTCTGAAAGTATTTTTCTTTTTACTTCATCAGCTTCTTTCTCATATTTGAAGACCTTATGCCACTCATCTTTTATGCCTTCAAGATCTTTTGTTAGGAAAAGTTCTATCATTTTCTTGGCGTGGTCAACTACCTCGATGATCTTGTCTACGTGCTCGATATAGAATCTAATAACGTCCCATTGTCTCCTTCTCGAGATCCAGGACCAGAGGGTCATGCTCTCACCCCTACAATATAAGTTAGCACGTAATAAATAGCGATACTAAGTCCTGAAGTTATGGGTAATGTGAGAAGCCATGAAGTCACTATGAATATCACGGTCTTTAAGTTGACACCCCGCCACCCACTCTTAGCCACACCAACACCTATTATAGAGCCTGCAGCTACGTAGGTAGTCGATATTGGCAGACCATAACCGAAAAGTATGTAGGGTATGGTAGTGAAGACCCAGACAGTAAGAGCGTTAGCGAATCCCGCGGCTAGAGCCATATTAAGGTCTAGCCTAGTTACTTTATACGCCAGCGTAGTAACGACTTTATAACCGATTGTGAGACCTCCTAAGGCTATGAAGACTGAGGCTAGGAGAGCCAGAAACCTCATGCTCTCCTCATCAGGTATCCCAAAACTGCTTGAAGTGACCGTTATGTAGACACCTGTAGCGTTAGCTACGTCATTAGCTCCAAAAGAATAAGCCGCGAAAGCCGCGAAGCCGAGTAATAATAACTTGTAGGTTCTACTATTGTTACTTGTTCCTAAACTTTTTGTAGCTCTATACATCGGTATCGCTAAAACCATAGACGCTATAGGTGAGATCATCCAACTAATTATTATGTCTCTAATTCTTTGGTAATTAATCATTGTTTCTTGAAAACCAAAAAGCATGTAGCTTAGTCCTACACCTACTACAGCACCTGTAATACTGTGTGTAGTCGATATTGGGGCACCAATTAACGTAGCTATAGTTATCCACAGAAAAGCTGATGCTGAAGCAGAGATTGCTCCTATGATCTCGATGTTTGACACTATCCCTTTACCAAGAGTCTTCATAACCATATAACCCTGCAGTAAAGCACCTAGCAACTGGAAAATCAGGAAAAGAATGAATGCTTGTCTAAACTTAAGTGTGCCGGAGCCGACGAGGACGCTAGTAGAGTTAGCCATATCGTTAGCTCCTATAGACCAGGCCAGGCATGCGGCAGTAGTAAGGCCTATAAAGAGCAGCAAATCATTCAAGCTAGCCCTACAAAAATTACGAGAGAGGCAAAATAAGTTGTTAAGTTAATTATTAAAGCTAATATAGCAAGTCGAGTAATCGTATTAGGGGACCGCAAAATGCTGAGACTTCACATGAATGAATCACCATACCCTCCTTCAAAGACTTCACTTGAGTACATCAATAAATACAGTAATCTCCTGAACTTATATCACGTTGAGCAATTATATGAAGAGCTACTCAACGAGTTAAGCAGTTATGCAGGCATTGACGAGAAGTTTATTGAGGTGTTCGCTGGTTCATCACCGATACTAGCCATCATGCTGACTTACGCCAAGATTACTGACTCAGGACTCATATTAACTCATCCAACATTTCACGTCATGTACAACCTAGTAGATAATTATAGTATCCGACACGCTTACGTAGAGTTAAGCAAGGAAGACTTTACTTTAGACATAAGTAGGCTTATAGAAGTATCTGAGGGGCACGTAGTCTACTTAATAAACCCTAACAACCCTACAAGCAATATTCTCCTAGAAGACCCTGAAGTACTGAAGAAGGTTGCTAAGAGAGCTAAGACGGTCTTCATAGATGAAGCTTACTACGAGTTTTCTGGGCTGACATTCAAAGACTTAGTCATGGAATATGATAATGTGGTGATCATAAGAACAGTCTCTAAAGCGTTTAGCTTAGCTGGAGCTAGGTTCGGGTACATAATCACTAGTGAGAAGATGAAGAAGGTTTTAAATAGCCTCAGAGTAGGATATGAGGTACCCATAACTACTCAAGCCGCAGCGTTAGGGGCGCTTAGAGACCCTTATTACATGAAAGAAGTAGTTAGTAAGATTATTGAGACTAGAGAGGGGGTCAAGAAAGCACTTATTGATGCAGGCATAAAGGTCGTAGAGAGCAGAACTAACTTTCTTTTCATTGATTTAGGCAAGCCTTGCAGAAAATATTGGGAGCTTCTTAAGAAGGATGGAATTCTGACCTTGTGTCTAGAAAACATAGAAAGACTTAAAGAATTTGGGAGTTGCTTCAGAGTCACTGTAGGCAGACCTGAAGAAATGAACTTATTCATTAAGAAATTGCTGGAGATCCTCAGTAGTTAAAATAATGCTTGTAAGCTCTCCGGATTATTGGGTTGGTTTCAGAACGTAATTTACTGAGACTAAAAGTATAGATAATGTCGTTGCTATTGTTACTACGTACCCTAAGAAATCCGTGTCTAAGCCGGGATTCGCCAGCAGAGGCAGCAACATTAGCCCACCTAAAGCGTTAAAGAATATGGTTACGCCAAAACCCGCAGTCATGACTTCTTTAGGTATTTGTTTCGCTATGTATGTGTTAATAGCTGTGTCTAGGAATGGGTAGAGAGGTATTTGCCAGATGAGTAGAGTTAGTAAGCCTTCAGACTTAACGAGCGCCCAGTAAACAAGCATGTATGCCAGTGTTGTCATAGAGAAGAGCGTTAACGGGTTGTACTTATCTGTTAGCCTTCCTGCGGCTATTCTTGCAGGAATAGAAAGGAGAGCTGTGAAACCCCCGTAAACAATTCCGAATAGTAGGTACTCTAACCACTCAGAGGAAGTATCTAAGATATTCTCAAGTTCTAGACTTAGCTTAGAAGGCGCTACAACATAAAGCAACTCTCTAGAGAACACTGTAAGTGAGAGAGCCAACAAAACTATTAAGAACCTCCTAAGACCCCAGTCTGAAGTACTTGACTCGCTTACTTTGAGCTCGGCCTGAGTAGTCTCCTTAGGGAAGAACACGATGAATATCAAGTATGTTAAGAAATAAGTGACTGCTATGATTATGAAGAGTCCTTCAGGACCTACGATACTGTAAAAGAGCCCCATAATAGAGGACCCCAAACTATACCCTACTCCAGTCCCTACAGTAAAGTAGCTGTACGCTCTGCCGGGACTAATACTAGAACTGCTAAAAACTGTCGTAAGTATTGAAGGCCATGAGAGAGCCCAAGAAAGAGCAGAGAAACTCAAGATTATAGAAAGAGTTAATGGTTCCTGACTACTTAAAGCTAGCAAGAAAGGAATAGTACCGCTAATACCTAGCAAAACCAAGTTTTTATCTCCTACATGCTTAACCAGCTTACCTGCCACCACAGCAAATAACGTAAACCCCCACTCAAGACCTGTGATAAGCATTATCGCTTGAAGACCACCACCTAATTCAACACCTATGTAACGCCTAGTGAAAGAGAAGTAAAGCCCCCAAGTAAGACTACTTAAGATAGCTCCTAAAGAATACATCATCCTCCAGGTACTCAAACCTTTACCCGCAGTACTCGAAGTTAAAGTCAGTGCTTAACACACCTCATTACATAGTAAGAATAAAAAATTTAATTAAAATTTAATAATTGTTGTGTGTTCCTTTCATGAAATTTAGATTAGTCTAACATTTATTAAGTTTTTAAAGAATTTCTCAGGGTGTGTGAGTTGAGGAAATTTGGAGATAAGATATGCGACTATGTAGTAGCTGTTGTCGGACAGCCCTCTGTCGGCAAGTCAACGTTTTTTACGCAAGTTACTGGCGAGCTAGTTCGCGTGGCTAATTGGCCTGGCACTACAGTAGAGCAAAAAGTCGGGATAGTTGCTTTTGAGGGTAAGGTTTTGTGCTTAGTTGATTTGCCAGGTATTTACGGCTTATCTCCTACGTCGCTCGAGGAAAAAATAACTAAGAATTTCTTAATTTCTAGTGATTGGGATGTTATTTTAGTTTTAACAGATTCATTGATTCCTGAGAGATCTATTTATCTACCAATACAGATTGGTGAAATGACTAACAAGTTAGTGATAGCTTTGACTAAGTGGGACGCGACACATAAGGCAGGTCTACACATAGATACAGAGAAGCTTAGTTCTAGATTAGGCTTCCCAGTAATCCCTATTTCGTCGATTACTGGTGAAGGAATTAGAGAGGTTCTAAGTACTCTAGTTGGTGTAGCTGAAGGCAGAGTTAAGAGCAGTCCACTCAAAATTGATTACGGCTTACTCGATAGCTATGTGAATGAGTTAATGGGACTCATCGATGACCGCGTGATAGGCAAATTACCTAAGAGGTTTGTAGCTCTCAGACTTTTAGAAGGAGATCAAGATGTAGTTAATATAATTAGGGATAGACCAGACATTATAGAAAAAAGTGAAAAGTTGCGAGAGGAATTCAGGAAAGCTACTGAGAGAACACCTGAAGAACTAGCTATCCTAGAGAGATATGAGTACGCGTCAAAGATAGTTAGAGAAACTGTAGTTAGAGTAAAAGTGAGACCGCGTATTACAGCCTTAATCGATAAAATTTACTTACATTCGTTGTTGGGTCCTCTGACCTCGGTCTTAACTATATTCGCTACGTTTGCTGCGGCCTTTACGTTGAATACAGGCTTTCCTCTCACGTATTTCCTCAGATACTTAGGTTTTGAGGCTGTAGCCAGCATATTAGAGACTTACAGCCTATCAGGATTGCTCGAAAGTACCTTTGTTCTTATAGGTGAAGCCGCTCGGGCAATGTTAGCAGACCTAAGCAAAGAACTAGCCTCTTTAGTAGCTGACGGCATATTAGGGGGTCTTGGTGCTGTATTGAGTTTCCTGCCTTTAATATTACTTGTCTCGATGTTTCTCTCAATACTTGAGGATAGTGGTTTGGGTCCTAGAATGGTTGCTTCCCTACACAATTTCTTCAAGTTTTTTGGATTGTCTGGAAGAGCCCTATACCCGCTAGTCATAGGGTTTGGCTGTAACGTTCCGGCAGTCTATCAGTCTAGGATCTCCGTAGACGAAGCTGAAAGACGTGAAGTAATAGCCTCAGCACCATTCATAATATGTCAAGCAAGACTAATTGTTCTGCTTTACTTTACTAGGGTGTTATTCCCTGGTGATGTATTTATTCAAGCATTCGCGATGGCAGTACTCTATATTCTGTCAATAATTCTATATCTGCTTACAGCTAAGTTAGTAAGGTTTTTAAGTAACGTTAAAGAGTCTCCAGAACTAATTATGGAGTTGCCTATGATACATAGGCCGAGCCTTAAAGTTATTTGGTGGAGTTCTTGGAGCAACGCTAAACATTTTCTCTATAAAGCAGGCCTAATAATTTTCACTCTCTCAATGCTTAGCTGGGTGCTACTATCTTATGGACCTACAGGATATGTTAGCTCGCCGGAAAGTTCTTATGGCGCTATAGCAGGTTCTTATTTAGGTCGGGTTCTCGAGATATTGTACGGTGTAAAGAACGAGAATTCCTGGATGGTAGGTTACGCATTAGTTTATGGGTTCATAGCTAAAGAAGGCTTAATAGCTTCTGTTTCTCAGCTAACCGGATTAGCTGAGGAGGAAGCGTTAAAGTCTTTAGGTCTTGACATTGCTCAGGGGGTCTCATTATTGGTGTTCATGATGTTTTACGTTCCTTGCTTAGCTACAGTAGCTACTATATATAGAGAAAGTAAAAGTTTAAGATTCACTCTAGGCGTGACAGCATATTTAGTTTTAATCGCCTTAATTGTCTCGTTGATGACCTACCGGATACTACTTATTGTGTGAATCAAACTCCTATTAGAGGTGTTAGGATGTGTTCGGCGGGTTTCTCGAGAACTTAATTGTGAGGGCTTTACTACTTGGATTAATTCCTGCTTCCCTAACCTCTTTGGGCGGGATTATAGGACTTATTGGTGTTAAGGGCTCTGAAAAACACTTAGACATAGGTTTAGGATTTAGTGCCGGAATCATGGTAGTAGCTTCTTTTACTAGTCTTTTACTGCCTGCTGTTGAGTTAGGCGGAGCCTCCTTAGTCACACTAGGTTTTTTAGCTGGTGTAGGGCTCGTGGTTGTACTAGACAAAAGCATACCGCACGAACACTTACTGAAAGGTTATGAGGGTCCTTCACACTTGAAGTCCAGGATGAGGCGTGTATGGCTTATGGTAATGGCTATCTTAATACATAATCTGCCTGAGGGCTTGGCTGTAGGTAGCTCGTCTGGAATTAGCTTCCCAGCAGGACTTGCGATGGCTTTAGCCATAGGAGTTCAAGACATACCAGAAGGTTTTGCAGTTTCTTTCCCGATAGCTATAGCTGGAAAGAGTAAGAAGAGGGCTTTAGGGATTTCAGTATTGAGTGGCTTGAGTGAAACTCTAATGGCAGTAATAGCTGCATTATTGTCTTCTACGTCAGAAAGCTTACTAGTTTTTACATTATCACTTGCCGGCGGGTCAATGATTTACATAGTCAGTCA
Organism: Zestosphaera sp.; assembly: GCA_038843015.1. Taxonomy (NCBI): domain Archaea; kingdom Thermoproteati; phylum Thermoproteota; class Thermoprotei; order Desulfurococcales; family Desulfurococcaceae; genus Zestosphaera; species Zestosphaera sp. The sequence goes on from JAWBSH010000004.1 coordinate 67,633, forward strand.
TGAAGTAATTCCGGAAACACACAGACACGGACATGAGTGGCTCTCTACGCTTGGGTTTCTTTCAGGTTTCATAACGATGTTATGGTTAGACACGATGCTAAGTTAACATTAGCATAGAATACCTACAATTTCAAGTCTTAAGCACTCGACTAAATCGTTTCCTGCTCTAAGTTATCTCGATCCAGAGCAGTCTGCTACGAATTCCTCCGCGAACTTCCGTGAGTCTTGGAAACCCTAACTGAAAATAACTTGGGTGTAGATTTGATTTAGTGTTTCATTTTTAACTTTATTACTGAGACGGCATTTTATGAATTGAGTGATCTGTTTGAGAGGATGTTTTGCGTTAATTAATGGTAAGATATACCTCTCGTATGAGCCGTTAAGAACTTCTGAATCTTTAGTGGTGGCTGGTGACAGAGTCGTTTTTGCAGGTAGCAAGTCAAGTACTTTACTGATTAGTGAGTTGCTTGAATGTGATTTAATTGATTTAGAAGGTAAGGTAGTCTTGCCCGGCTTTGTAGATGCTCACGTACACCTAGATGGGATTGGGATGTACTTGAATACTATTGATTTGAGAGATGTTAGAAGCATCAAAGAACTTAAAGATAGAGTTAAGAAGTCTGTTAGAAACGCTACTTCATGGGTTTTCGGGCATGGATGGGACCAAGAACTCTTTATGGAGGGTAGATGGCCCACGCGCTGGGACCTAGACGAGGTAGTTAGTGATAAGCCCGCATTATTAACTCGCGTTTGCGGGCATGCTGCAGTATTAAACACTAAGGCTATGGAGATCACGGGACTCATAAGTAGTGACTCACCCCACGTATTGAGAAATGAGAGAGGGGAAGCAACAGGGGTTGTTAAGGAAGAAGCTCTTGAGGTAGCTAAAAGAAAATTCAGAGAATCTTTGACACTAGAAGACCATAAGAAATTTTTAGAAGATGCTATCAAGTATGCAGCCTCTTTCGGGGTGACTACGGTAGGCTTCGTAAGTGTTGATGATGTAGCACTCAGAGTGCTTGGAGAACTCAGAAATGAGGGCAAGTTATCAGTTAGAGTTAGAGCTTATCTTAATCCAGGTAAAAATAATGAAATCTTACTAGCTCTCAAGAAATTAGGGATAAGAAGTGGATTCGGAGATGACTATCTAAAAATACGTGGTATTAAAATGTTTGTTGACGGATCTTTAGGAGCTAGGACAGCATGGCTTACGGAACCTTATAATGATGCGCCAGCCACGCGCGGCTCTCAACTCATAGACGAGAAAACTCTTGAGAAGTTAGTTTGCGAGGTTCATGATGCAGGTCTTCAATTAGCCATACACGCTATAGGGGATGCGGCTATAGACTTAGTCTTACAGGCGTACTCAAAAATTCGAGATTTGCATGAGTTTAGGCACAGGATCGAACACGCGTCTGTGGTAAGACCCGACCAGATTAGTAAGGTCGGGGGGTTGGGTATCCCTTTAGTTATTCAGCCGCATTTTGTCGTAACAGATTGGTGGGTGCTTAAAAGACTCGGTGAATCGAGGGCTACTTGGGTTTATCCTTTCAAGACTCTAATTAGGTCAGGAATTCGGTTGGGAGTTAGCACAGATTCTCCTGTAGAGCCCTTAAACCCTTGGGAGACTGTCTATGCTGCTATAACGAGAGGCGAGTATGAGGGCATAGATCTCTTTAAGTATACTCCTCACGAGAAACTATCACTTACTGAGGTCTTAAGTTCATATACTCAGGGCTCAGCCTACGTTCTAGGAGAAGAAAACAATATAGGAACTCTGGAGGCAGGCAAGTTCGCTGACTTCATAGTAGTAGATAAAGATCCTTATGCCGTAGACGAGAAGACGTTACGGGAAATCAAGGTCCTAGCAACTTACGTCGGTGGTGTAAAGGTATACGAACGTGCTTGATTGACCCTTGCTTCACGCCCTGAGGGAGTGAGGGCTTTCAGTATTAAAGATATATTCCTGCAATTCTTAAAGCACGCTTCACCGCACTAATCCATGAATAAGGAGGTCTTCCTGGACCTCTTATATAGTAGGCATTTTTAAACCACTCTACCTTATTTTCAGATATTATAACTGGTATATCGGAATTGCTCAGTATTCCTTCATCAGCTGGGTTATCGCCTACTCCTATAATTGGTGTTTCCCGACCTACGGTGTTAATTAGTTTCAGAAGAGAACGCACTGCTATGTCTTTATTCACCTCTAGTAAGTGCACTGCTCTCCTAGTCTGGATTATCTTGAGATTTGTGTTCTTGACTGCTGAAGTTATGAAGTCTCTGCACGGGGCGTGCTGAGTTATGAAGACCTCACTATAGGACCTCTTCTGAGATAACTTAACTAAGTCTGTGGGTATTCCTAGAATTTCTGAAATGCTATCTGGTCTTGCTTTGGTTAGTCTTAAGGCTTTTTCAAGACAGTTAGAGTTTTTCTCTATGTGTGTTAGTAGTTCTTCGTAAAGGCTTATGTTGTTACATAGTTCTAATACATCATAATCTTTGAATGAGTATCTAGTGCTCCACTTCAGGAAACCACTAACAGCATGTATGGCACAGCCCCCCTCAATAATGTACGCTGTGAAGCTATAGTTTAGTCTACTCATCAACTCTTTAATCTCGACAAACGTCTTAAAGGTTACCGGTATAACCTCAATTCCTAAGATCCTTAACTTACTTAAGAAATTTTTTAATTCTCCTACAGAACCTTCCTGGGTTATAGGCAACATAGTATCGTCTATGTCTGTAATTATTATTGCCTTGCCACTAAGTCTAAAATCCGTGTGCAATCGAGACATCACTCCTTGACAGTATCTCATCAAGAAATTTTCTTGCGTTTATTTTTGGGTACTCATAAGTTTTGGGTTTAGGCGGTTCTTCTTCGTACGAGAATTCTCTCAATATCCTGAGTATTGAGTTTTTAATATATTGGTCTGCTAGCCTAGAGTGATATATAACTCCTAGGCTTTCTGCCAGCATTTCTAAGATATGTAGTTCTCCTTTCTGTACGTGGAGATGCGGATTCCTAGACTCTACCTGTAGTATGTCTATGGTGTTTGGTAAAGCACTGCACAAGCCTTCTCTCAAACCGATGTAACAAGTCTCGAGCAGGTGTACTAGCTCATATGTCTCTATAGCGTATTTCGAAGCAAAGCCCAGTATTTTTGCTAATTCTATACTCATAGCGTGTTCACCGCTATTACTGGTTTTTATTATGTCTGTCTCGAATTTTCTCCCTTTCGAGAGAGCGTTATTGAGCACGCTACTTACTACGGCAGATACGCGCCCCCATCGCCTCAGAAGGAATTCTTCTCCGTACCAGCCTTTAAACCCCCACGAAATACGCACCATCTTATAGGGCGACCTACTCATTGCTAGGGCTGTGTAATAGATTAGTGAATACTCGAGTACAGCGCCGGGGATGTAAATATCGCTGTCTACGTATCCAACATACTTAGAGTTAATACCTTCAGCGGCTAGAGTACCTATTAAGAGACCCTCGCCCTTACCATCCCTAACCAGTCCTTCAGACTCGTCTATCAGGTCAGGAACTTCACTCTTGAGTAATTCCGCTATGAGTGGGTCTTTCTGATGTAACACTATTACAGACCTCCCTGATAGTTGGTGAATATTCTTAGCTATGTCGACTTCATTAGAGTAGACGTCAAGAGGCTTGGTTGAAGAATTAGAAACCACGATGAGAGGAGAGTGTAGGGGAACAGCACGGAGAACACCCTCTAAAACTAGGGGGTCCTCGTCTTTGACAGGAACAACTATAGCTGTTGATTCGGCAATCCTAGTTAAGTTCTCAGAAGTTAAGCCGAATGCGCCGTGCCTTTTCTCAAAGTCAATACCGTAGAGAGAGACCGTTCTAGTAACATCATATATTCTGACAGCTCCGTACGTCTCAAACTTAAACGGATACCTAATAAGCAACCTAACCCCCACATACTATCGGGTGTACAGAATTTAAAATTTTGTGTAACACTCAGAATAAGGGAGGGTTTACTCTTCTTTTTATTTACGACCACATTCATCTGAGTTATGACGTGTAATGGGTAATATTTATAAGGGGGAAATCCTAGTTTTCTTATATGTGGTGATACTTTGGTAACGGCTGAATACGTCCTATTCGCAACTGTTACTGGAATCATGTTAGGAACTTTTTACGGGCTAGCTACGGTCGGTCTCAGTTTTACTTTCGGGATCTTAAAAATTCTTAATAGCGGTCATGGGAGTTTAGTGATGATTGGGGCTTACATTAGTTACTGGGGTTTCGCGTTGTTTGGACTCTCTCCACTGATCTCGGCTCTCCTAGCTTTCGCCGTAGGGTTCTTGATTGGATTAATACTGTATCAAGGTCTTATATCACGCGTACTTGGCGGCCCCGAATTAATCTCGCTAGTCATAATGTTTGCTTTCGGCATTTTCTTGCAGGAAATAGCTAAGTTTTCTTGGGGGGCCTCACCAAGAGGGTTTACGTTGGGTTTAGGGAGTGTCAACATATTCGGTTATGAGTATCCCTTAACACGCGTTATTGGAGGTGTGATTAGTGCGGCAATAGTTTTAGTACTTTATGTTTTCTTATTTAGGACTAAATCTGGAAACGCTATTAGGAGCGTCGTAGAAGACCCTGAAGGGGCTGCGTTATGTGGGGTTAACGTGAGCAGAGTTTACGCACTGAGTCTAGCTATAGCGCTCGGGTTGACTGTTGCTAGTGGAGCCTTATCAACCCTGTTTGTTTCAGGTGGTATAGAGCCTTATATGGGTGACCTCTACACTACTAGAGCTTTTGCGATAGCTGTTTTGGGAGGTCTTACGTCACCTTTCGGTTCTTTCTTAGCGGGTCTGCTTTTCGGCGTTTTCGAGAACCTCTCTTACATGACGCTGTCACTAGCTAATGTTGGGAATCCTTTCTCTATGACAAGATTCCTGACGTTCGCGATGATATTATTAGTGCTCCTAATAAGACCTCAAGGACTTTTGAAGAGGTGAGGGTAGTGAATCTTAGAGTTCACAGGTCTTTACTCCTCTTACTACTACTCTCGGTTACGCTACTTTTTATCAGGGCCATAATTCCAGAGACTAGGCAGATCATATCGATATTATTTTTCTACATAGCACTTAGTGAAGTCTTCAACTTATTCACAGGCTTGACTCTCTACGTCTGTTTTGGTTACGTGGCTTTCGTCGCTTTAGGCATGTACGGCGGTGGAGCAACTATAAAGTATCTACTCTCAGCTCCTAATCCCCCACACCTAGGAGTAGTTCTTGTTTGCAGTTTTGCTGTAGCAGGGGCGCTCGCGTTAGTCCTGGCCTTAGCAGTTGGGTGGATAAGTATAAGGTTGAAGGGCGCGTACTTCGCTATAGCAACTATAGGTCTTAACGAAGGACTTAAGAATTTAATAGAAGGAACTGGGATCTGGGGTGGTAGTAGCGGTCTCATAATAGCTAGTGACTTAATACAGGCTTACAACTACGAAACATTTATCTTCGTTACTACAGACCTTGCTGATTACCTTATCTTCGCAGTATATGTCGTTACGATAATGTGCATATACTTAGTAGTCAGGTCTAGGCTAGGTTATGGCTTGGCTGCTTTAAGAGAAGACGAGGAAGCAGCGAACGTTATGGGCGTAAACGTGGTGGGGTATAAGCTTGTCGTTTTCGTGATTAGCGCTACGCTCGCCGGTATGTTAGGAGCTGCTAAGATGATTAGAGATGTTGCTATATATCCTCCACAGGCGTTCGCAGTCTCCTACACTGTTGAGGCTATAGTGATATCAATGCTTGGTGGCTTAGGCACAGTCACAGGACCTGTAGTAGGTGGTTTAGTGTATGGTGTCCTAAAGTACATGCTCACAGTAAGTTTTCCAGGACTTCAACTACTAGCTTTAGCTCCGGCTCTCATGGTAATGTGTGTTGTGTTCCCCTACGGCGTGGTTGGATGGCTTAAGAGGAAGTTTAGGGGGAGTACAGTTGAGTCACTACTCATGTAGTAAGTTTGGGGATGAGAGAAATGAGTAGAAAAGAATTATTGAGACTCGTGAATGTCTCAAAGAGTTTCGGCGGTATCAAAGCACTTAATAACGTTAGCTTGACTATCGCGGAGGGTGAGAAGCTAGCTATAATAGGTCCTAACGGTGCCGGCAAAACAACACTCTTCAACGCAATAAGCGGCGTTTTTGGCTTAGATTCTGGAAAGATATTCTATCTAGGCAAGGACATCACTAAATTACCGCCATTCAAGAGGAAGTATATCGGTATATCTAGAGCTTTCCAGATACCAAGACCCTTCGCTGGAATGACTGTCTTAGATAACGTTGTTGTCGGAGCATTATTCTCTAAAGACATAAAGAGCATTAAGGAAGCTAGAGATAGAGCTGAGGAGATCCTATCTCTGGTTGGTTTACATAGCAAGAGAGACGAGCTGGCTCTGAACCTGACATCACCTGAGAAGAAGTTATTAGAGCTAGCTAGAGCTTTAGCTCCCAGACCAAAGCTATTACTACTTGACGAGATAGTGGCTGGAATCCCACCAGCAGAAGTTGATAAGATAATGAGCTTAGTTGTTAAGATCTCAGAGCAAGAGAATATATCTGTAGTGGCGCTGGTAGAACACGTCATGAGGGTGTTAAAGTATGTTGAAAGAGCCGTTTTCCTGCATGAAGGTCGAGTGATGATGGATGACACTCCAGACAAGGTTCTTAATAGTGAAGTAGTGAGAGACATATATTTGGGGAAGGTGTATGAGTGAGGTAATCCTCAAAGCAGAAAACATTGAAGCTGGGTATAAAGGAGTTCAAGTGCTTTGGGGTACTACTGTAAACGTCAATAAAAATGAGATAGTCGCGGTATTGGGTCCTAACGGTGCCGGCAAAACAACACTCCTCAAATCAATCATAGGTCTTCTAAAGATTTGGGGAGGGTCTATAAAACTCTTGAATGAGGAGATATCTAGACTTCCAATACACGAGAGAGTAAAGAGAGGGATTGCGTTAGTACCTGAAGGAAGGAAGTTATTTCCTAATATGACTGTCGAAGAGAACTTGATCATGGGTGCTTACCTCTACAACATCAAGAGAAATAAGGAGATACAAAATATTATTGAGATAGTCTATAGTTTATTTCCTATCTTAAAAGAAAGACGTACTCAGAAAGCCGGAACGCTAAGTGGCGGGCAACAACAAATGCTCGCTATAGGGAGAGCCTTGATGACAAACCCGAAAATATTGTTGTTAGATGAACCGACGTTAGGGCTCTCACCTAAGCTTGCTAACGAGGTGCTTGAAACAGTTATTAAGCTCCGTAAAGAGCTCGGCATTTCAGTCTTGCTAGTAGAGGAGAAAGTCTTACTTGCTACGCGTGTGGCAGACAGGATATACTTAATAAATCAGGGGAGGATCGAACACGAGGTGCTAAAGAGCGACTTCGAGAGAGATGAGCTACTGTATAAGTATTTAGGTCTCTAACACTCGAGATTTTCAAGACGTCTCAATCAAGTTTATTAACCCCAGGATTCTTATTCTTATTGTGGTGTTCCATGGCTTTGAAACCAACAGTAATTATAGCACTAATACTTGTTGTCGTAGTAGTTGCGGGATTGCTCTACTGGTACTTTGTCATGATGCCTTCCACACCAACTACGGAAATACCTGACAAGATAACGGTCGGTTTGACTTTAGGGCTTTCGGGAGCATACTCTTACGCTTCACATCAGGGTCTCTGGGGTATTCAAGCAGCTATTAAGTGGGTTAATGATGTTTATGGTGGTATTAAGATAGGTAATAAGGCTGTGAAGATAGAGTTGAAGTATTATGATGATCAATCTAATAAAGAGCTTGTATCAAGTCTTTATGAGCAATTAATTAACGTTGATAAGGTAGACTTCTTGCTAGGTCCTTACGGGTCTCCCTTAGTGATGGTTGCGGCTCCCGTAGCTGCCAGATACAATAAGACTATGATTAACTGGATGGGCACGGGTGACGTAATACATGAGCAAGGCTATAAGAATCTAGTAATGGTTTCAACACACTCTAGCTATCAGATGAGGTCCGCAATAAATATGATTAAAACTTTAGATCCCAACGCCACGATAGCAGTGATATTCAAGGAAGATGAGCATAATAGGTACTTAGCTAGGGGGGCTCTCGATGAAGCCCGAAAACTTGGCTTAAGTGTAGTGTTTAATAAGTCTTATCCAATAGATATTAGAGACTTTACCCCAATATTCACAGAGATGGCTGCGAAAAAACCTGATGTGATCATTATATGTCCTCACGAAGCCGACGGCATACTAGCTGCTCAGCAACTCGCCGAACTCAACATAAACGCTAAGCTCATGATCATGGGTTTCGTCCCCAGTCTCAAATCATTTAGAGACGCTCTAGGTAACTTAGCTGAGGGATGGGCAGGAACTAATCAGTGGACGTATGGTGCCTCTTACACTCCTGATGACGCTCAGGCTTTAGGGTATGAGTGGTTCGGACCTACTGAGGATAAGTTCCTTGAACTATATAATCAAGTAGCTGATCCAGGCCAGTTCCCATCAGAACATGCTGGTGCTGGCGCTGCTGCGATACTAGTCTTAGCTAGAGCTATAGAGAAAGCACAGAGTCTCGATCAGAGCGCTGTCAGGAGCGCGCTAAACACTATGAAGCTAGCTACTTTCTATGGGCTCTATCAGATAGACCCGATTACCGGAAAGCAAATAGCTCATATCGAAATACTATCTCAGTGGCAGGGAGGCAAATTTGTGGCTATATGGCCTCCGGAAATCGCTACATCGCAACCAGTTTACCCCATACCCACGTGGGATGAAAAGAGACAAGGTGCGCAAGCACTCCCATAAAAATATTAGAAGAAACTAACCAAGAATATTAATAAAATTTATTTTTTATTTTTTCTGCTTAAACAGTAAGCAATACTTACTTAGTATTCTTAACAAGAGTAATTGAACGGTTAGCTTGTGGAGCCGGGGGCGGGATTCGAACCCGCGAGATAACGGGTATCGACTACTGAACCACTGCAGCCCGCCGCCTTAGACCGCTCGGCCACCCCGGCCAATTAAGTAGTGATTACCAAAAATTTAAATTTTGATGATAGTTTGTGTGAAGCAGTATTTAAGACTAGGTAACGTATTCTTAACTGAATGTATAATGAGGTGTGTGTATTGCCTTATAGTGTTGGCTGTTTAGCCGAGGTTTTGAAGAGGCTTGACGCCGGAGGCATTAAGGGGGTTATTATCGGTAGCACAGTGTATGCTCTAAGACTAGAGTTGAGGGAGCTAGAAGATGATGTAGACTTATTCACTACGACTCTTTCTCCAGTATTCGATGAAGATATTGTTTTTAAGGTGGCTGAAAAAATTGGTTGTCAAGTAGGTAGTACTGAGTGGGGCACTCCTAGTCTTGAGTGTGCTTTGAGCAGTGAGTGCGTTGTGTTGGTAGAGTTGTACGAGAATATACATGACTTCTACGTGCCCCCTGAAATGCTGGAGGAAGCTGAAACCTTGAAACTCGGGGAAGTTGAGGTGAGAGTACTCAAGATTGAAGACTACATAATACTTAAAGCAAGAGCTGGCAGAGAACAAGATATGGAGACGTTAAGCTATATTAGCGACCTCATTAAAAGTAAAGACTTAAAAGTAGATTTCAAGATCTTAAGTGAGAGACTGAATTTATTTGATGAAGACGAACAAAAACTAATTATGCGGAGGCTCAACACCGTAAGCATAAAGATTTAACTTACGATTAAGCTTCCTTAATCATCAATCTAAGCTACTTTCTAACACCTATTTTCTTCTTCTTAGGTCTTAGAGACTTACTCCTGCACCTTCTGCACTTAGTAGCTCCCGGAGGGTTTAGTGCGCCACATCTCCTGCAGACGAGTTTATTAAGTACTCTCGCCTCAACGATCTTCATTGCTTCAGGGTCTGTTATCGGCATCTTGACACCTTAATAGATTCTTTAAACAAGACTTAAAAAGCGTTAACACGACTCTCAGTGAGCGAAGCCTCTAGCGTTCTAATCAGAAGACATGACTGTCTGCGTGTTACTTAGTTTTTGGTTTTTCGGTTGTTTGGGTTATTTCCGCGGGTTTCAGGAATCGACATATTAAGGTATATAAATAACTGAGTTTTTAGTGACTGGGATCCGGCAACTCCCTGGAGCCGTAAGCGGGGAGAACGGGGACAAACAGGTGGGATGAACCCGTGTCCAGAAAAACCAAAACAACCAAAATAACTAAAATAGCATAGCTAATGGGCACGGGCAACCACTAAAACTGACTTCCCCACTCTTTAAAGCGAGGCTTTCAAACACAGTTTAAGTTTAGTTTAATAATTATGTACGGGATTTCTTTAAGAGGGTTGGGTGGTTGTTTCTTTTTGGTTTTTTCTAGGGTTTGTGAAAATTGTGAATGTGGTGGTTCAGGGTTTCCGAGACTTACGGCAGTTCGTGGGGAAGGGCTCAGGGATACCTTGATTAATCACCACAGAGAAACAAACAAAAACCTCAAGATAAGAAGCGATCTGTTAGTCGGCTCTTATCCTAACAACGTTGCCTGTTATCTGAGTTAAGAGATCCTCTATGATTTCTCTCCTCTTGAATGGAAGGTTCCTTAACTCGAACCTAGGTACTCTAACTACGTACTCTACTGTTCCGTCAGGCAACCATATAGTATTGACGCTAGTTATCCGAGCGGGAAAAACTAGTTGCTTCACGATTTCTTTCAGGTCTCTCGTGTTAGTTACTATTTTGGTTTTGACTTTCAGTCTCTCACTTAATATCCAGCTCAGTTTATTCAGCGATCTAGGGTCTGGCGTGTTGTTCTTAGTGTCTTGCAGTATAACTACTAGAGCTCCTTCACCCATTACGCTACGCACATATTCCATGTCTTTCAGAAACTTGAAATCGGTGAGTTCCTCTAAATCGAGTAGCTCTCTCATTACGTCTACCTCATACTCTCTTACGGAACCTCCTCTAACTATAGACTGACATCTAGGACACAACACCCCGGTCTTCACACACAGCACATCTAGCGGGATCCTCAACTTTTCTCAGCACTCCCAAATCCTTCTGACTAATTCATTAATAAATCAGATAAATCCTATTTAAATAAGTTTTTTATAACTGAAAGCCTTGTCTTTTGGAGCGGGGATGTCATACTGACCTCCTCCCAGCCCTAAAGTGCGAGGCTTTCAGAAGCGGTAAGGATGCTACTCTATGTTCTAGGCTTAGTGTCCCTGTCTTGCGTAGTTTGAGCGAGTTGTTGGAGAAGAGCTTAATAACTCGCAACACCACCTGAAGTTGGTACTCTCTAATGAAGTGTGTTGTGTGTGGTTTGCGCGATGCCGTAGTGATGCAGAGGCATACTGGGAGAGTCTTATGCAGAGATTGCTTCATAAAAGACGTAATATCTAGAGTCGAGAGAGAAATTAAGAAGTTCCACATGTTCTCAGACAATGACCGATTATTAATTGCGGCATCAGGCGGTAAAGACAGTTACGTACTCCTAGACATAATTCTCAGATTACATGACCCCTCCAAGATAGGTGTAGTAACTATTGTTGAAGGAATAGAAGGTTATAATAGGCTAGAAGACGTCGAAAAAGTTAGAAGATTAGCTAACGTAAACGGCGTTGACGTTATAGTCTTGACTCTGAAAGATTACGTGGGCTATAACTTGACAGAACTAGTTAGTTTAGGGTTCAATAAAGACATTAGGGTAAGTCCCTGTACCTTCTGTGGCGTGCTTAGGAGGAAAGCAATTAATGAGGTAGCTAGAGACTTAGGATTTACTAAGGTCTTGACGGCCCACAATTTAGACGATGAAGCACAGACGATCATCCTGAATATTCTTAGAGGCGATCTTTTCAGGCTTGTTCAGATATTGCCAAACGGTCCCATGTTGAGTAAGCTTTTCGTACGTAAAGTAAAGCCACTAAGAAAAATATATGAGGAGGAGGTAGCTATCTACGCACACTTAATAGATTATGAGTTCCAGACAACAGACTGCCCCTACCTCAGGTATTTTCCCTCACTCAGAGCTAAGATTAGGGAATACTTGTATAAGCTTGAGAAGGAAAAGCCTGGCGCACTACTCAACTTGATAGAGAGGATAGACGCGATATTAGCTAAGCACGTAAGTCGTTACGTGAATTACCCTGAACTACCGAGATGCGCTATATGTGGTGAGCCAACAGCATACGGAAGAAATTACTGCATGGCCTGCGAACTACTCACCATATTAGGAGTAAGCAAGCCGTCTTACAATAGAAGTAGTTACTTAAGATTCTCTCCTAGAAGTTAGGAGTTGCGGAATTAGAATCAATATCTGACAAAGCAGATAACATTTCAAAAAGTCTGGCGGTAAAATTTTGACGCCTAAACCTGTCTTTGCTTAAAGACTTAATGAGAATCACGATAATGTCTGTTGATTAGATTTCTGCAAGTTTTATTTGAGCATAGTCTTCGCAGGGAGGATTGTCTGAGGTTATTTTGTTTTTGGTTTTCTAGTTGTTTGGGATTGTTTCTATGGATTCCAAGAATTAATTACCTAGTATATAAAATGATTAAGTTTAAGTGTTTGGATAGTTCGAAGTCTATGAGCTGATGAGTTGTCGACGAGAGACAAGGCTCTGTAAACCACTGCTAAGATAAGCTCAGCTTGCTTTACTTTCTCAGAGCGTCAAGCACTAAATTTCTTAGATTCAGTGTTTTTTCACTGAATAATTCTTTACTCATGTACTCGACGTTGCTAGGTATTCTAGGTTTAAACTCCATCTTAGCAAGTATATTTTTCTCTATATCTACCTCAGGAGCAATCTCAATTAATTCTATTCCGTCTTTTCCTAGCCTGAATACGGCTCTTTCCGTCACGAAAAGAATTTTCTGTCCTTTTTCGACGCCGTAACTTCCATTATATACTACCTTGTAGACTCTTTCAACAAACTTGCTTATGTCGCCGTCTTTGATTATCTTTAACGCATTTTCTGAGACTTCTATTTTTCTTTCGCCAGCTGTAAATTCTCCGGCGAAGTATAAGTTGGGGGCTCCGAACGCTATGACTGGGAATCCGCCGGCACCAGGCATTCTTCCAGGAAGGAAAGCAGGATTTACATTACCTGACTTGTCTACTTGCATGAATCCTAAAGATGCAGCATCTATTATTCCGCCCTCATAATTAGTGAACATGTCTGCCATAGGCACTACTGCGAAGTATCCTCTAGATGCTCCGAAGTCTGAGCCTGTTAAAGCTACTCCACCAAAGGGGCCTGACTCAACTGTTGTGTATATAAACTCGTCAATGCCTTCTTCAGCAATGACTGAGGCTACGTCAGCAGGTATTCCTATACCTAGATTCACTAATACCGGTCTCCCGAGAGAAGCTACTAGAGAAGCTAATTCTAGAGCTACTCTCCTAGCTATGACTTTCCTAACACCTAGTTGTAAGGCAGAAGACCTCAGTGATTTCTCGGGTGGTATTATCTCACCAGATATTGTGGGGTCATACAAGATAGTGTCTGTCTGCCCGTGAGACTCTAGCGATTCAGGAGCTACTACTACGTAGTCTACTAGTGGTGCAGGTATATGAACGCTTCTAGGACTTATAGAACCAACTCTAGCTACCCTCTTAACTTGAGCTATGGTTAGTCCTTTCTCAGGATATGCTTTAACAGATTGAGCTATTGCTAACACGTTAAGTAACGCGCCCTCATGCTCCATAGATATATTACCTGCTTCATCTGCGGTGGTGCCGCGTATTAGCGCAACATTAGGTTTGGGACACCTATACAGTAGGTATTCTTCGTTATCTATAGCAATCAAGTCTACCCTGCAAGTCTTTCTCTCCTCAGCTAACTTATTTACTAGACCACCGCCGTATCTAGGGTCAAACATGCTACCTAGACCCACCTTAGTAAGAACTCCTGGTCTACCAGCAGCTACCTCTCTAAACCAATGCGAAGTTATACCTATAGGCCAGTTATACCCCTCAATAACGTTTTCTTCTACTAGTCTAGCAATGCTAGGGACCCAACCATAAAAAGGTATTAAGACTCCTCTTAAGAAATCATAGTCTTTATTCTCAATTATTTTCCTCCCAACAAGGTCTAAGCCCTTGCCTGGAGTTCCAGGACATGTCTCCGCAATGATAAATAAGTTTCTCGGATGACCATAGGTCAAGTACGTCTCATAAAGCTTACTTATTAAATACGCCGGTGTAGCGATCATGTTAAAACCTGACACAGCAATAACCGAGCCGTCTCGCACACGACGCAAGACTTCCTCAGGTTTAACAATTTTATTAAACACACAATCACCTATGAGGTATCATTAACTTAGCTTATAAAGAAAGCTAAGAGAAATCTGAACAGGAATCAAAAACACGTAATTAACTTAGATTAAGACTTACCACCATCTCATTATGGCTATCTTTCTGTCTGTGAAGAAGTCTACTACGTCCATTTGTGGGTGGTGACTTCCAAGACCTGCTAGTCTTTTACCGCCGAAGGGGAACCAACCTACTGGTGCAGCTATACCTACGTTTACGCCTACATTCCCGACATAAACGTTGTGTGTAAATTCTCTAGCCCACCTACCGCTTCTGGTGTATATAGCTGCTGAATGGTGGTATTTGTTGTTATTTATCCATTCAATAGCTTCGTCGAGGTTCTTAGCTCTTAGTAGGTTAGCTACTGGACCAAATATCTCTTCACGAGCTATCTTCATGTCCGGTGTCACTTCTTCAAGTATTGTGGGCCCTATGTAGAAGCCGTTCGGGTATTCAGGGTTCTTATATTCTCTTCCATCTAAGACTAACTTAGCTCCTTCACTCAAGCCTATCTCAATCCATTTGATTACATTCTCTCTGTACTTCTTGCTCGCCATGGGACCCATATCTGACGTTTCATCGAGTCCATAACCTATCTTGATCTTCTTAGCTAGCTCCACGAACGCGTTCTTAAACTTATTGTAGAAGTTGTCATCACCTACTATGACTATGTTTTGTATAGCTAGGCATCTCTGACCTGTATTGCCGAATTTAGAATCTCTAAGGTTATGCACCGTTCTCTCAAGGTCTGCATCAGGCATGACTACGGCGTAGTTTGAGGCACTACCACCGCCTAGGAATCTCTTACCGTGTTTCGCGGACAATTCATAAAGTCTTAACGCTGCGGAGCTAGTCCCTACGAATGCGGTGCCTTCAACCTTTGGGTGGGTCACCATATACTCTCCTATCTCGTGATCAGTATACACGATGTTGAGGACGCCGGGTGGGAGTGCCTCAGCTAGTACTTCAAGAGTTACCATAAGAGGTAGTGGTGTAGTCCCACTAGCTTTAACTACTAACGTATCTCCTAGGGCGAGTGCGTAGGGTATGAACCAGAACGGTATCATTATAGGGAAGTTATAAGGACTTACTATAGTGAAGACTCCTAGAGGCTCTCTTATGAGTATTTCATCAATCCCTCTAGCGATTTCTTGCTGGTACTCGCCCTTAGCCAGAGAATAAGCTACAGATATAGCTGCTTCAACATTCTCTATGCTTCTCCTTAAATCACCACGCGACTCTCTAATGATTTTGCCGTGGTTCTGTGTGTTTACTCGAGCAAGCATCTCTTTATTTTCTTCCATCAAATACTTCATCTTAAAGATATACTGTAATCTGTCGGGGACAGGCATCCTGCTCCAAGACTTGAAAGCCTCGTAAGCAGCCTCAATAGCCGCGTCAACCTCCTCCTTAGTAGCTAAAGGCATCTCAGCTATGACTTCACCTTTTCCCGGGTCGTACACTGACACATATCTGTCGGTTGATGACTCAACCCACCTACCATTTATGAATAACTTCATCTTACCGTAGTTTGTTTTAGGAGGTTGTAGAAGACTCACTTTTGTCTCACCTCACTCTCTACCTCTCTCAAGGACTCTTCTAAAATGTCCAGACCTCTATTTAGTAGTTCCTCCTCAATAGTTAACGGCGGGTGAAGTCTCACTACGTTCAGAACTAAGCCTGCACGTAGAAGTAGTAAGCCTTTTTCTCTGGCCTTATTAATGACTTTTGAAGCTTCTTCTATAGCCGGTTCTTTAGTCTTACGATCTTTAACTAACTCTATGGCTAGCATCATTCCTAAACCTCTTACGTCTCCTATGAGCTCGTATTTTTCATGCATTTCTTCGAGTCTCTTCTTCATTATTTGACCTAGTCTCTCAGCCCTCTCAACTAGCTTATCTCTCTGTATTATCTCTATTACTTTAAGAGCTACGGCGCAAGATACCGGGTTTCCACCGTAGGTGCCTCCAAAGCTTCCTGTATATGTTTTCTCCATAATTTCCTTCTTACCAATGATAGCTGAGAGTGGTAGACCGTTTGCTATGGCTTTAGCTGTGATCATTATGTCAGGTTCGATGCCGAAGTGTTCTACTGCCCACATCTTCCCTGTTCTAGCCCAGCCTGACTGAACCTCATCATCTATCAATAGTATTCCGTTCTCGTCAAGGAATTTTCTAAGTTCTTTGACGTAATCTGTTGGAGGCACTACAAAGCCTCCTTCCCCCTGAATCATCTCCATAATGAAGGCAGCTATTCTTTCTGGAGGTATTCTAGCGTATATGAACCACTTCCTGATGTAGTCTAAGCATGCTAAACTACAATGCGGGTACTCGTGCCTGAATGGACACCTATAACAGTACGGGTAGGGGACGAACTCAACTCCCGGCATCATAGGCTCTAACCCAACCTTGTAAGGCTTGTACTTACCTGTAGCCGCTAACGCAAACCCGTAAGTACCTCTACCGTGGAAGGAATTCTCGTAAGAGACTACTACGGTTTTACCAGTTACTTGTCTAGCAATCTTTATAGCGTTCTCAGTTGCTTCAGAACCGCTATTCTGTAGTAGCACCTGCTTCTCTGAAGTTCCGGGAGCTATCTTAGCTAGCCTCTCAGCAAGCTCCACGTAGGGTTTATAATTAGCAACCATAAAACAAATATGCCATAACTTCCTCAACTGCTCCTCAGCAACTTTAATTAATTCCGGGTTAGCATGCCCTAGAGAAGTCACGCCTATACCGCAAGTGAAGTCTAGGTACTCCCTACCGTTAACGTCATAAAGTAACGCGTTCTGCCCTCTCTCGATAGTTATTGGATGATATATCGCGGCACCTTTCATGACGTATTTGTTACGTAGGTCTAGGTAAGGATCTAACTGCATAATTTACCACCAGGAAACATAATTTTTAAACATTAATATTTCTAGAAAATGACTAAATCAAACTTATATTAAAAGACGCGACCTATGCATTAGATGAAGTCTAACCGTAAATGAATATTAAGGCTCTATTAATTAAATTAAAAAGAAACTCTATCAACATAGAAATATGCATTTTTAGCACGAACTTAAATCAAGTAAAAGTCAAGATTATAACATTACAGGATTTCATAAATTTTTGACTTTTAAATACTGAATAGCGTCCACGGAAGTCATAGGTTTAAGCAGGAGGTCTTGAGTGTAGATTATCTATATGTTTAATTTAAAGTCTTCCTTAATGACCTTAGCTATAACCATAGTAGAGGATCTTTCGATAAATTGTGAGTTAATCAATGATTCAAGAAATTCCATGTATTTTTCTTTACAGGGAAACTTACCTATGACTACAAAATCTGTTTCGCCGAGTACGTAATATATGGCTTGTATGTAGGGATTCTTACTAAGAAATTTTCCTATCTCTTCGTGATATTTAGGACCATACCTCCCTCTAACGAGTATAATCACGAGATACTCAAAACCTAACTTCTCGCTATCTAGAATAGCGTTATATCCTTTAATCACGCCGAGTTCTTCTAGCTTTCTTACTCTGTAGTAAACGGTTGATTTAGGAATATTTAATTTGTTAGCTAAGTCTCTAATGCGTATCTTTGGATTTTCTTGAATACATCGTAGTATCTTTAGGCTGATCTCATCCAACTTCTCATCTTTATTCACTTTACTCGTTGTCTAACCCCCTATGATATTATTTTCTAAACTTAAAAAATGTCCAGTAGTATCTAACCGTAACAAAAACTATTATACCTAAAGCAAACCTAGAGCTCTTTAGAATAAGTTTAAAATTCTAATTTGGTTCATAGAGATTAAATTCAAATAAGTCAATTTACGCAACGATAGGAATTATCAGTGCTGTTTAAGGCAAAGCGTTGTATAGTTCGTCTTGCCTGTAGACGCTATTGGTGGGAGCAGGGATTAGGTTCTTATATCTTTTCACGTTGATTAGTGTATTGCCTCGTCTTTTATTCTCCCGTATTAATCTTGAGGTTACACCAGCCTTACGAGTATTCATGAGGATCTTGGTGCCCGCATCTAGTATTTCTCGCGGGTTTTCAACTCTCATCAAAGTAGTTCAACAACCACAATATAAAGCCTGAAAGCAATTTTGTAAGGTTTTAAAGACTAACCACCGTGCAGGGGTGGTAGCATATCTATTACATCACCATCTCTTACTAGAGCTTTGTCGCCGCCTAAAAACATTATATGTCTCCCGTTAACCAATATACTAACGCCTTTCACTTCAACTTTTTCCTCGTTAACCTTAATATAATTACTTAAGTGCGGGTACTCTTTCAGAATTTCTTTGATTAAGTCTAAGAATGAGATCTCATTAGAGCTTATGTTAAGCTCTAATTTTTCTCTGGCAAGTTCTCTGAGCATTCCGTAAAAACGCACTATTACAGCCATAGTGTTTCCCAGTTACTTGATTTTCCGTTTAAAAAATTAAATGATTTCTAGTAATCCTAGTCTGCCTAAAGTCTCTTTAAGTGGGATTCCGTCGTGATCCCATCCTCTTTTGCTGTAGTAAGTGTCAAGCATTTTCTCAAAGTCTTCTCTAGTTATTACCCACCCTGTGTCTCCTCTAGGTTCGTGGAATCTGGGCGGTAGTGAGTCGTCTTTTCTTCTGACCCCTTCTCTAACGTTGAAGAGTCTTGATAAGTTGTAGATTCTCTCGCCTAGTTTGAGGAAGCTCTCCTCATCATAGCTAAACCCGAGAGTATTGAGCATCTTTATGTAGATTTTGATCATCTCGTCCGGCGGCCTCACAGAATTTCCTGGTATGTTATCACACGCGATTAGAGACCATAAAGCCGCGTTCCTGTCTTGGAGGTACTTGGTTAAGTTGACGAGGTCTTCTAGAGTTAGCTTAGATGTTAGCTCGGCAGCAACAGTCCAGGCCCTCAAGTGGTCTCCGCCCCTGTCGGCTGTTGCGTATGCGAGCGCCATGCCTACAACTCCTCTCGGGTCGTATGCAGGTATCTCTAACTGCTTGATGTGTACTGCGTACTCTTCAGCGTTAAGTACTCTAGATGCTCTAGCCAAGCCCTCAGCAAGTATGTTTCCTACACCTCTCCTATACGCTATGTCGTGCACGAGCTTCAAGTAACCTTCTAAATCACCCCAAGAAATCGCGTAGTCTTTTAAGAGTCCCCGCTCAGTTAGTTCCATAAGAAAAGCCGCTATATTGCCTGTAGTTATTGTATCCATTCCTAAAGCGTTCAGTGTAGTGTTTATTTGCGCTAACGCTTTACGACTAATTATCATTAAGTTAGAGCCATTCATAGCTACTGTCTCATACTCTATTCTCTCGGTTGAGGAACTATTCTCTACTACGGTAGTCCCGCACTTGAGGGGGCATGTAGGACATGTTATTCTATTGACTGTGATCCTGCCCCACGCATCATCAGCTAACTCTTCCCACTTTTCGTGAGACCCTGCTTGAAAGTTCTTAACGGGTAGTATTTTTGCTTCAGCAGACACTCTAAATACTGGTAAGTTGCCACCAACACCTATTCCCGGCACTACGTCCTCCTGAAGTATCTTCAAGTATCTGCTAATCAAATCTTTTTGTAAGTTCTTGTCTACGCCTTTAGCTAATTCATCAGGTTTTAGCCAACCCTTCAGCACAATAGCTTTCAAGTTCTTAGAACCCATGACTGCGCCGAGTCCTCCACGCCCAGCTACTCCTGGTCTAGTGACTGGGTTCTTCTTCATGTCTATAGTGACGTTCGCAAACCTCACTAGGTTTTCTCCTGCAGGACCTATCGTGAGTACTGAGTAGTCTCTAAAGACTTCACCAACTTCATAAGTAGTCTTGCCCCTAAGAGACTCACATTCAATTAGCTTCTTCTCTTCTTTAGTTATTTTTAGACATTTCATCTTATCACTCTTACCTTCTACAACTACTCCTATGTAGCCAGCTCTCCTCAACTCAATAGAGAAAGAACCGCCAGCATTGCTGTCACAGTATAAACCTGTTAGGGGGGACTTAGAAGCGACGATAGTCCTAGTGAATGTTGGGTAAATGAATGCTAGAGGACCTCCAAACACATAAAGCTTATTCTCGGGTGAGAATGAATCAACACCTGGCTTAATCTCCTTATACATTAAGTAGGTTGCTAACCCCTTACCACCGACAAACCTTTCAACAATAGAATCAGACAGTTCTTCTTCTTCAATCCTGTCACTAGATAAATCAACACGTAATATGGTCTGTCCTGAGTAAATCATAGATTACACACCATAATCTTAATATATTGAGAAGTATTTTAATGTAGCCGATGATCTAAGAGAACAATGATTTAATAAAAATGACTAGCAATTCATGAAAAGAACTCATTAACTTGAAAATCTGCTTTTGTCTAGAATGCACTCTCATATGAGTGTTTGTTTAGGCTGTTTGTCTTATGTTCAAAAAAGATATTAAATAAAGTTAAAAACGTTTTAATATTAACTTATAGTAAGGCGTTCGTTATGACTCATCATAATGAGTCAAGCACCCCGCCTGACGTAGACGCCATACCGGCTAGTTTAATGCGTTGGGAGTACTTATTAATCGCTTACTTAGTATTTGCTAGCTTCTTAGTTTGGTACGTATCCGAGAATTTACTTGTCTGGGAGCCTGAGGAAAGTATTTGGGGGTTGCCGAAACCCATTGCTGGTGCTTTAATGATAGCTATAACCTGGATTATCCTAAACTTCTTGCTCTTTGCTACATACTATGTAGCAATTACAAAGAGAATTAAGAACACATATGTTGGAACGGTGGTGAGGAAAGAGTGAACATATCTCCCTGGTCTTTAGTAGTGTTATCAACTCTCGTAGTATTCTTCGCCTTCACATTAATAGTAGGTTATGTGGGAGCTAAGAGAACTAAGAAGGGACTCCACGAATTCTACGTGGCTGGCGGTACGTTGTCGGCCATAACAGTTATGTTCACCTATATGGCGACCTACATGGAAGCATGGGAGTTTGTAGGCATGCCTACAGTAATAGTTAGTGAAGGTTTTGAGTGGTGGGTCATAGAAATGATATTTTACTTAAGTTTCGTTGCTCTCTTCTATCTTGTGGGTCTTAGGATATACAAGCTAGGCAAGCTACACAAGTATGTAACACCTACTGACGTGATAGTCCACAGAGTTGGAGGGTTTGAGAGGTTGTTAAGGATACTCATAGCTTTAATGATACTATACGCTACGATAATCTATATAGGCATGATATACATACCGGCGGCCGGAGTTCTCTCGGCCGCTACAGGGGGTGAGATATCCTATCATACGTTCTTAGCTCTCTACGTTATCTTTATAGTCATCTACATAAGTGCTGGCGGCATGAGAGCTGTAGCTTACGCGGACATCATGGCTGGAGTGACTTTCATAGTTGCTTTTCTAGCAATGGTTTACGCTACTTATACCTTCTGGGGAGGCTTCGATAAGTTAGCTTGGACAGCATATACATCAGACATAGGGTCAGAGATATTTCAGAAAACTCAACCCTTCCAGTACTTCTGGACTATGCTTATATTCTACGGGATTTCCTGGCTCTTCATACCCCACTTAGTAGTTAGGTTTTTCGCGGCGAAGGATTACAAAGGCGTTATAGTTGGTGGTATGGGTTCTAACGCCGGATTCTTCTTAGGTGCTTTCGTGTCGCCTCTACTACTAGGGCTTAGCTTAGCTGCCTACTACGGCGCTAACCTACCTGAGGTAGAAGTAGTAGAAGGCTATGTTCCCATGCTATTTATGGAGCTCTTCGGTATGGGGCCTCTGTTAGTGCTTCTTCTACTAGGTCTCATAGCTATAACTAGGTCTACTATTGATTCTATGTTACTCTTGGTTTCGTCGATTGTTGATGTGGACTTGATCGAGAGGGGGATAGGCATTAAGGTACCTGAACGTGGTAGGAGACTAGTATCTACTCTAGTCATAATAGGTGTCGCGATACTTAGTGTTATAGTAGCTCTAGCTCCTGAAGCGCCGATGGTCATAATAGGATTTGAGCTGTGCTGGCCTGCTTACTCAGTCATCGCATGGCCTACAATAATAATGATATTCTGGCGTAGAGCTAACAAGTACGGAGGCTTCGCAAGCTACTTAGCAGGATTTATATCGTTACTGCTCTTTACTTACGTCATATGGCCTGAAGCACCTCACAACCCGTTTGGTGTGTGGGAGGGAACTTTACCAACACTAATAGCTATAGCAACGCTAATAATAGTATCTCTAGCAACGCCGCCCCCGCCAGAAGAATTCATTAAAGAGTATTACGGTATAAAGAAGTAGAGTTTTTTCTTCTTAACTTACTCAATTTAACTATTATTTCAGTAAGTCAAGTTGTAGTATGTCCAATTTAGATAAAGCATAGATTTATTTTTTGGTCATGTATTATGAGTATTGGTGTTAACTCTTGTCTGGATTAAGAACTTTGACGGAAGCTTACAGAGAACTATATTCTAGAAAAACAAGTAAGTCTAGAGAGTTATGGCTTAAGCTATCAAGTCTTGCACCACACGGCGTTCACAGTAATTGGAGAATTTTTGACCCACACCCACTAATGGTTTCTAGGGCGCGTGGCTCCAGAATCTGGGATGTTGACGGGAATGAATACATAGATTTTAATATGGGTTTCGGAGCTCTAGTAGTCGGTCATGCCAACCCAGCGTTACTTGAGAAAGTAAAGCAGAAACTAGATGATGGCACTATATACGGTCATGAAACAGAACTTAGTTATAAGTTGAGTGAAGCCTTAACACGTAGGTACGGCTATGAAATGGTCAGGTTCTCAAACACGGGTTCTGAAGCAACACTCTTGGCTATAAGGCTTGCTAGAGTAGTTACTGGAAGGTCAAAAATACTGAAGTTTGAGGGGCATTACCACGGCACACACGAGCTCTTAATGGTTGGAGTTAAGCCTGACTTAAGACACGCAGGACATCCTAAAAGACCCAGGTCAGTCCCTACCGGATATCCATACAACGTCGTTCCAAAAGAATTAGCGGAGAATGTCGTTGTTGCTCCGTGGAACGATGCTGAAGCGACAGAACAAATAATGAGGGCTTACGGGAATGAAATAGCAGCTATAATTATGGAGCCTGTAGCCATGAATATGGGTGTTGTTCCAGGAAAGAAAGATTTTGTAGCTTTCCTGAGGAAGTTAGCTGATGAATATAATTGCCTCTTAATATTCGATGAAGTAAAGACTTCAGGCATGTGGTATAGAGGAGCTCAAGACTACTTCGGAGTTAAAGCTGATATAATCACTGTAGCTAAAGCACTTGGCGGAGGATTCCCGTTCTCAGCAGTCTTAACTAGAAAAGATATAATGGAGTTAGTAGGACCTCGTAAAGTACCTCATGGTGGAACCTTCAATGCCAACCCGTTATCTGTTTACGCAACCTACGTAACGATCACCGAACTCCTCACAGAGTCTAACCTAGCATACACGCACAAGTTGAGTGAGGAGTTAGCTAAGGGCTACAGAGACTTAATACAAGATAAGGGGCTAGAAGCACACGTAGTTCAGATTGCTAATAAGGGCACAATATACTTTGCTAAAGAAGAGATAAACACGTGGAGAGACTTCGTAACTAAGGTTAATTGGGGTCTCTGGTATGTGTGGACGCTGGGTATGGTAATAAACGGCATAATACCTCAGCCT
The DNA here is from genome assembly GCA_038843015.1 of Zestosphaera sp. NCBI lineage: Archaea > Thermoproteati > Thermoproteota > Thermoprotei > Desulfurococcales > Desulfurococcaceae > Zestosphaera > Zestosphaera sp. The sequence continues at coordinate 91,613 of JAWBSH010000004.1, forward strand.
ATGGCCGTAGACGAGCAGTGGACTATATCAATAATGCACACGAAAGAAGACTTACAGAAAGCTCTAGAGACAGCTGACAGAGTCATGAGCGACATTAAAGGAAAATTAGTAGAGTCGTTAGCCATAGAAGAAGCTATCTAATATTCGAAATTGAAAAACAAAATTCTGTTTTTAAAACGTGCTGAGTTTTTACCTGAGACGAAACTCTACTAGCATGATATGAGGTTTTTCATTTCTTACAGTAATCTTTACCTCAAGAGCCTCATAGTATTTATCTGTTATTACCTCTATCGAGTGTCTACTTAAACTAGGTATTTTCAGGTTGCTAGACTTGTAAACTGTTTCTCTACTAGGAAGTCCTGCTACTTCAAAATCTACCATAACATCATACGTGCACGCGTTAATGATTTCTAGAGGTATGTGCTCCTGATCTACAGTATCAAACCATGGAGTCCCTCTTGAAACTTGAATACATTCGCGACTCATAATCTTTCTCCAAGTGCCTAATATTTTTAAAAAGCTATAAAGCGTTATCATCGGCGTCTAGTCCTTAGTCCATCGTCTAGCTATGAAATAAAGCTGAAATGCTGAGATAATGTCATGAGATCGTTTGTAGAGGGACTTCTATTCAAGGTGTTGACTGCGATGTTTTTAAGGAAATAATTTATTATGATGTAATCGTTAATGATTTTGGTTTTTCTCTCCCTGATGTTAGTTAACCTAAAAACAAACGAATATTTGGGTCAGACAGAATCTGCGTGTTAAGGTTTTTCTGAACAAGTGTACTATTGATGAGAATTCTAATTAAAAGGAGCTTAGAATCGATAAGGCTGAACAGTGAAGCGGTTTATATAAGGTGAGATGTTATCAGTCGTAATGGGGGGCCAAGTCCTTTAGTATTTTATATGTCTTCTATTCGTCCGGTTCTTTAATATAGTCGGTTAACGTTTTCATGAGTCCTAATTCTGCTAGAACACCGTTAATTCCTGGAGCTTTCTCTATGTCTTCTTTACTTACCTTATACGTCTTGCGTTCTTTAATTCCTTCTTTTGATACTTTAATAAATTTCCATTCTTTGTGAGGTATCTTGACTGCTATGTATGGTATTCCGCCAGCTCTCTCTGCGAAGTCTATTAATTTCTTGACCTGGTTTAGCTCAATGTATAGTCCTGAGGGCTTAGCTCTAGACTTGACCTCGAAGACTGCGACCTTGCCTTTCATTATAGCTACTACGTCAGGGTATTCCGCTTTCCTTATTCTAGCACCGCTAGCAGGAGCTCTCATTACTGCAAACCCTAACCTCCATAAAGTATGAACTAATTCTCTCTCAGCTCTATAACCTTTAGATCTGCTCTTAACTACTCTCACCACCTTAGTTTAACTCCATAAACACTGACTTAAATATTTTGTAACGAATAAGTAATTGAGGTGCGGAGTTAATGCCTATAGGACTAACAGAGATTGTGTTAATTCTTGTTGTGCTAATAATAGTTATACCCCTACTAAACGCTAGCATAAAAATTATTAGAGAGTATGAGAGAGCTGTAGTTTTCAGGCTGGGAAGACTCGTAGGAGCTAAAGGTCCTGGACTAATACTGATCATACCATTCGTGGATAACTTAATGAAAGTTGACTTAAGAGTAGTAACAGTCGATGTTCCTAAACAAGAGATAATAACTAGAGATAACGTGAGTGTTAAGGTTGATGCAGTAATATATTATAGAGCTGTTGACCCAATAGCTGCAATAACTAAAGTCAGTAACTACCACTACTCAATAATGATGTTGGGTCAGACAGTCTTGAGAGACGTGATAGGTCAGGTAGACTTAGATGACTTACTTCAGAAGAGAGACGAGCTGAATAAGAGGATACAAGACATAATAGACGAGACAGCCATGTCTTGGGGTATTAAAGTGACTGCAGTAACGCTCAAGTCTGTAGAACTGCCTGAGGAGCTCATGAGAGCCATGGCTAAACAAGCCGAGGCAGAAAGGTGGAGGAGAGCTAGAATAATAGAAGCGGAAGGTGAGAGACAAGCTTCCGCGGTACTGGTTGAGGCAGCCTCTATGTATGAGCAACACCCTACGGCACTCCGGTTAAGAGAGCTTCAGACCATGATAGAAATAGCTAGAGAAAAAGCGTTGGTAGTAATTACGGAAACCGGAGCTACAGACGTGGGCAAGACTGTAGCAATGTATAAAGCGCTTAGAGAAAGAGAAGAGCGGTGAGTTAGGAGGTGCTAACGACTAAAAACGAAGTTCTTCGTGTTTTTGCTCAAATAACTATTATTCTAACCTTATTAGTGCTTGCGACCCCGTCACATACTGTAGGGACTTCTGACCCCTTAAGCTTTCAAGCGTCTGGAGTGATCACTAGAGCAGTAGTTGTTGAGATAAAGCCTCCGTGGGACGTGATAGATAGTGGGGTTAAGGAGTGCTTCTTAGACGCTTTAAGTAAGGCCGAGAGCGAGGGTAAAGCACTCATATACCTGGTCGATAGTTATGGAGGATACCTAGACGCCGCTTACACTATTGGAGATGCTGTGAGTAACTCGAAAATACCTACAGTAGCTTACGTCAGCGGTGGTAAGGCATTGAGTGCTGGAACAATGATAATACTCCCAGCCAATATAGTAGCGCTACATCCTTCAGCTATTATTGGAGCTATGCAGCCAGTAATGATAAACCCTGTTACAGGAGAGCTTCAGTTCGTTAATGAATCAAAGATAATAAATCCTGTCGTTGAGAAGGCCTTGAGTTACGCAAGGCTTAGAGGGAGGAATGAGACTTTAGTGAAAGACTTCGTAGTTAAAGCCACTACCGTGAATGCTGAAAAAGCTGTTTCTTACCGTGTTGCAGACATGATAGTACAAGACCTTCCGACTTTACTAAGGTCTCTATACGGCTATGAGGTTTCGGTCTCGGGTAGAGTAGTCAGGTTAGAGATTGATGAGTCAGGTCTAGAGTTTTATGCTTGTAGCGTTAGGTCAAGGTTATTATCATTGCTTGAGAACTCTACAATACTCAACGTGTTGCTCACGATAGGGCTCTTAGGAACTATATTTGCTCTATTGAGTGGCAGAATAACGGTACTTCCACTCACCCTCCTTTTCCTACTCCTCGGGCTGATTGGTAGCGGTCTTAACCCTAATCTTGTCTCGTTGTTCCTGATAGTCTTAGGTGGCACGCTACTAGCTATAGAGTTGTTTGTTTTGCCGGGCTTCGGGATAGTAGGGATAAGTGGGGTAATCCTCCTCGCTTTCGGTTTCGCTCTCCTGCCTACGTATCTGCCCAGTGGTTTAGTCCCTTCTGAAGAATACTTGAATGCTTTAAGAGCGTTCATAGTAGGTACCTCAGTGATACTGGGGGGTTTCTTCGGCATACTAATGTTTAAAGTCATAAAAGTCAGGAGGAAGAAGCCTTATGAATTCTTGCCTACTGGTAAGGTAGGTAAGGCGATCGACGACTTAAGTCCTGGAAAACCAGGCTTCGTGATCGTTGAGGGCGAGTACTGGAAGGCAGTCTCAGATGAGGAGATACCTAAGGGTAGTGAAGTAGTTGTGGTAAGCGTTGAAGGCGCAATACTTAGAGTTAAAAGGAAATGAGTCGTTGTTTAAGCGAGCTTTATTTAAGTTTCTAAGCAATATTTTAGATGAGAGTAATGAGTAGCGTTTCGGGAGTAGCTGATCTGCCCTTACACGGGGGTCACGTGCCTACATGGCTTGCTAAGCTGATGCTTAAGTTATCTAAGGCTATATTAGAGGTTCTGCTGATAGAGTTTGATAGTGAAGAAGTCTTAAGAAGGTTTTCAAACCCCCTCTGGTTTCAGGCATTCAATAACGTCATAGGAATGGACTGGGATAGTAGTGGCTCAACGACCGTGACTACAGCCATGGTTAAGACAGCTCTTGAGGAAATAAGTGGTGAAGTTAGGGTTGCCGGAGGTAAGGGACTTATTTCCAGGAAAACTCCAGAAGAGATAATTAAGTATAGTGACGAGATAGGATTAAGTAGTGCTTCATCTAACGAGTTAGTTAAGGTGTCTAGACTTGCAGCCAAAACAGACTCAGTTCTTCTTCAAGACGGTTTTACCCTATACCACCACGCAGTACTCTTTGATAAGAAGGGTAATTGGGTGGTTATACAGCAGGGAATGAATGTAGACATGAAGATTGCTAGGAGATACCACCTAGCTTGGTTCATGTCTAGAGACCCGACACTAGAATCTCATTCAGGAGTAGTTTCAGACATTACTACTAAGCCGCTAAACTTAACTACTAGCGACTCGGTAGCGTCTAGGAAAATCTTAGTAGACTTAGCTAGTGAGAATCCTAAGAAGATAGTGAATGAGCTTAAGATAGTCAACACATACCTTAAAGGACTTAAGACGCTTACAGGCCTTAAGCCTCCTAGACCAATAATGATTAACGTACCTTACTACAGGCCGGTAAGTATAGACTCAAGAATCTTGGGGAAACTGAATAAGGCGTACGAGCTAAGGCCTAAGGACCTACATGAATTTCTGTTAATTGAGGGTCTAGGTGCCGAGGTGATCAGAGCTCTATCACTTATTTCTGAGCTAATCTATAGGGAACCCCCACCATTAAGAGATATAGTGACGCACAGTTACTCACCTTTTAAATACGCTTACGCTATAGGAGGGAAAGACGGAGTGCCATATCCAATAAAGAGAGAGGTTGCTGAGACCGTCATTAGGGAGTTAAGCAGGTTAGTAGATGAGGCAAAGCTTGAGGGAAGAGAAAAGCTAATTGCGTTGAGAGCTCTTAAGAAATTAGCTCCTGAAGACGTTAGCAATATTTAACTATGTGTTTTTCTGCCCTGCCGAGTTCTTCGAATTTATGTTAAAATTTTTAAGTATACAAAGAAAATCGCTTAAGGTGACCTAATTGAGGAAGACATACATGATTGCCGCGATAATTTTGATCTTTATACTGTTTCTAGCACTACTCTATTTCTACGTAACGAGTAAACGACATCAAGAGCCCTTAGGATGGTTATTCACTATAGATGTTAATGGAGAGAAATTTAAGGTGGTAGTAAAAAACTCTTTCGTGGCTGAGGAATTAAGGAAGATATTAAGAGGCGAGAGATTCGGGATAGTCATTGGCGAGCTTAGGAGAGGTGATGGAGGCTTTAATAAACCATGGAGCTGGCACTTAGACCCTGATACCGTGGAGGTGGCTGACGCAACAATAGAATTATGCGACGGTATGCCGTCATTTGTAGAGAGCGAGCTGGAATACTGGCTTAACGTGGTTAAGCGTTATTGCCCCTGGAACACTAAGGTGATTGCTGAAGAGCCTTGGTATGGCAGTTCTTGAGGCTGAACTTAAGCACTAGTTATTGCATCTCTTATATAGCGCCTGCTATGATATATTAGGGTACCGAGATTGGTGCTAGGCGAGTTAGTAAAGTGTGCTTCAGGCACGTTTAAGGGTTTACCATATAGAATTACTCATATAATGCCTGGAGTCATCGGCGGCTACGGCAACCCTAAGAGTATCCAGTTAAGTACTTCTGTTGATAACAGACTAGATGTGTCTTATCTCTCTATCTTACTCAGAGGCGAGGACTTAAGACCTAAGTCTTTTCCTTGGAGAGTCTCCGTTAACTCTGTAAATATCACTAGGGAGTTCAAACCTCAAGCATTAGTTAGTTTAGAGGGGGTAGTGTACGCACTTCAAGTCTTTGATGTCTCTCGAATAGTTAAAGAGGCTGGGAAATACTTGCTCAAGCTCTCTGCAGAGACTTCCAAGACGATAGAGGTACTTTCCGTTAGCTTAGTCGGTGTGGAGCAGTCTCAATATGCGGAAATAGTGATGGATTATTACTCGGGTGTTTTAACCTTAAAGAAGGGTGAGGAGTATACTTTTGTTCATCCTCGTGAAGGTCTCGAATTAGGGGTTGAGATAGTTGCTGAAGTTCCTTCTAGAACTTCTGAAGTAGTCATAGCCTGTGGTGAGGAAGCCGTAATTAGTCAGTTAATAGGGGTTTCTGAGATCTCTTTAAAGAGATTTCAAGCATCTCAAGAATTTAAGTGCTCCGTATCGTTAAGTAAGAGCAACACTCCTAAACCACTAGTTTTAAGTGACTTACTCGTTTACAGGCCCCTCACACCGGCACCTCAAGTCTCTCTTGAAGCATCCCTAATTAGCAATAAAGAAATTCGTGTTTTAGTGAAAAATGAAGGGTCTTCAAGACTAAGTAAGGCTCTAATAGTAGCCTTAAGTGAGGGTAAGACGCTTTCCAGAAATGAGTTGAGAGACTTAAATATTGGAGAAACTATAGAAGTAAAACTAGCTTCCCCCGAGGACTTAATCGGCAAGGAGATCTACATTAGGTTAATATACTCTGATATCTGGGGTCAAAATATTAAGACTATTAAGCTCAAGACCCCAAATCCACTATAGCTGAAAGCCTACTCTTTAATGCGAGGATAGTAGCTTACGAGATCCCTAGCGAACTATTTCTCTAATAGCAAGACTTGTTTCTAATGTTCTCAAGCTCGTGGAGGGTGCAGATAAGCACGAGCTAAACCATAGTAAGGGAGAACGAGCCTAGGTCAATAAGCCATCTAGACGAGAATTCCTGTTTTAGAGGTAAGGAAGATGTCAGGTTATAAGAAGAACAGCCTGTATAAAAGGTCTGTAGCAAAAGCCATCGTTCCCGTAAATATAGCTAGCTTGAGCACGCTTCTTAATTTTGATGCGAGTGACTCTGGATTACCGACTCTTCCGAGTTTAATCGTATTGATCGCTGAGTAAATTAATAGAGCATCAGTTGCTAGAGCTAGTGCTAGGTATAGGTAGCCATATCCAGTCAAAAAAGGAATCAACGAAATACCTACTATGAGTAACTGAAGTGTGAGAGCAATGATGGAAGATTTAGAAACTCCTATGACGCGAGGTAGAGACTTTACGTTTCTCACTTCATCAGCCCTAATGTCCTCAATAGTCTTGATTATTTCTCTAGCTAGAAGTAGGGTGAAAGCATAGATTGCGGGCATTAGCGAGAACCTGACGAGACTTAAGTCATTAAGGAGTTCTGACGGGGTGAGTGCTCCTAAGATTATAGTGAACGCACCCTCGAGAGACACGATAACGTTACCTACAAACCCTAACTCCTTAATCTTGTAAGAGTATAAAACAACTAGTAGAGTATTAACTAACACGAAGACAGCTGTGTAAGGACCTACAGTCAGGGATGGAGTGACGCCAACTATTATTAAGGTGAGGGTCAAGTAGATAGCTTCTTTAGGCGTCACCCTACCAGAAGGTATCGGTCTGTAAGGCTTGTTTATTTTATCCACTTCTATGTCAAAGTAGTCGTTAACTACGTATCCAGCACTCGATACTAGACCTACAGCTAGTAATGGGATTATTAAAGAAGTGTTTGCAAGTGTATTAACCTCGACTCTCACAGTTAGCCACCCTATGAGTGTAGTTAGTAGCGCAGCAATCACGTTATGCATTCTCATGAGTTCTAAGTACGCCTTAAGCTTGATCTTAAAGCTCATCAACTCTTATCCCAGCCTCCTTAAGAGCGTTTAGGAATGACTTAGATATACTGTAGCATCCTTGACCCCTAATCAGTATTCCCAATTCAACAAGTTTTGTTATGGTTTTGCCCGGCTCTCTTACCTTATGTAGTGCTTGCAGTTCTTTCAGCGCTAGTAATTCACCTACAGACTTATTAATACAGAAGTATTTGAGTGTCTTGCGCTGGTCTTCATTAAGAGACCTGATTAGTTTCCTTACATCACCCCACTCACTCATTTACGTCCCCTCAGTAGTAGTAGGTGTCAACGTAGTGGTGTTCTACTACTTCTTCAGGGTCTTCTCTGCTAGGACAAACTTTCAGGAAGGGGCACTCGCCGCTACTAATGCAGGCTGGCTTATCTCTAGTACACACTTTTCTACCAAAATACCATAGAAAATCATCCAGTATGAAGGGGTCTAAATAAGTTATTCTTGACAACATCTTATAGGCCGACCTCACTACTAGCCTTAACATCACATCCTCGGACCATGTGAAAGTTTCCCTCATCTTGATTTTCTTGAGAAGGTCTTCTTCAGGCGTCACTAAGCCCAACCTGAGAGCAACTCTAGTTAAGTGGTTGTCTACCGGGACTTCCTTATTCCACACGTCAATCACGCTTACCAAGCCTCGTCTCTCCACAAACTTGACGAACAAATATGTCTTCTTCTCTACGGGGTCTGAGTAAGCCTTGAACCTCTTCATTAAGTATGTGATTCCTTGGGGACGACTCTTCAAGTAGCCGCCAGACATATTAACTAGCTTAGTAACAGACCCTTCAAACCACTTAATCAGTCCTCTGCCTAAGTCTCTCAAGAGGTCTGCACGTACCTCAGGGTCCCAGACAGATACTTCATTTACTCCTTTGATACTTAGCCACTCACTCACTTCATTACTGCTGATCTTAGCCATCCTTTCTGGTGAAAAGAAGCTAGGGTCTTCTGCGAACTTCTTTGATCCTAGCTTATAGAGTAAGTCTGCGCCGTGGTAAAGTCTTGAATCCACGTAGGCTTCATATGGTTTATCTCTGCTGGTCCTATGATCTATGGCTACCATAAATATGAAATACCTCAGCACGTCCTCGAGTTCTGCGTTCTTAGGTGGATAATATTCGGTGTTTGTAAAGTCATCTCTTGGTAGTGAGTTTGCTGCTTCTCTTAAGTATGGAGCTACTGAACTTATCGAGTATTCACGCAGACTTACTTTCTTGAATGAATAGTTTATTACTTCCGCACTCAAAGATTCTCACCCTTATAAAAACCCTCATAAGTTTTCTCTACAGCTTTATTAAGCCTAAAGAAAATTAGCTGAACTACTCTAGCACCAACACCTAAATTAATGCCGTGAGGATTCATTACATGCATTAGAGCCTCGCCACGACCTACATAGCCTGGATCCCACACAGTACAGGAGACTAAAACACCAGATCTGAGTAGTGAGGAGCGAGGGAAACACAGAGCTAAGACGTCTCGAGGTAACTCAACTATCTCAGCAAACCTTATCTTGTAGACTCCTGGGTCTAGACTCCAGTATCCGTTCTCAGGCAGAACTTCCTCAACTTCAGGAAGTTTTCTCTCATTAAAACCTAAGACTCCGGCACTCCTAAACTTAAATACTTGAGACACTCTTAAGTCGATGCCTGCAGGCTGCAACTGAGTATTAGTATCTAGCAAGTCTCTCACATACTTGAGAATCTCATGACCTGTTATCAGCGTCTCAACCACCAACAAACCTTTAGTGCAAGGTTTTTATATACTCTCATGACTTAATACCGCGCAAAATAAAATTATTAAAAAATCTTATTATAAAAACTCAATGTATGTCGAGGGATTTAATGTAATTGTTTATATTAACACATTAGGGGGAGGATTATAGGGGGTAAAATTTATAAGACATTCACTGAATTTATTGTAGGGGGTGTGAAGGATGGGACTTGAGTTATTGACGCATATAGGTGGAAAAAATATTAAAACTAAGGTTTATGGGAGGCATGTATATGGCAGTCTCTACGAGTGTGATTCAGAACTCCTCTCAGACCCAGAATTTCTTAAGAAAGTAGTTATTGAAGCTGCTCACGTGGGTAATATGACGCTCTTAGACGTCAGAACGTGGTATATGGGTCCTGGGGTCAGCGTAGTAGCTATAATACTAGAATCACACATATCTATCCACACATGGCCTGAGTATTCTTTCGCGACAGTAGATGTTTACTCATGCGGCAAACACACAGACCCGCTAAGGTCATTTGAGTATATAGTGAGAGCTTTAAGAGCAAGAAGATACGAGTTTAATATGATTGACAGGTCATTAACGTGATTCACGCTTCTCTCCTCAAGTGAGATAAGAGGGAGGATAGGCTTTAATCGCTAGCTTAGATTATCTCTACTCTTAACAAGAAGTGAAACTTAAGGGAGGCCCCCGATAATTTACGATTGAAGTCTTGTCTTTTAGGGCGGGTTAGGGCGTCAAGTCGGTAGAGTTGTTCTTAAGTGAGTTCTGGCTATTGCTTGATTTTTAAGATAAGTGGAGTTAGCTCTTGTCACGCGTTGGAATGTCTAAAACCCAAAAATCATCTGTAGTTGCTAGTATTTAATGGTGGAGTAATATGAGTTTAGAGAAGGTCTCAGTTGTTGGTGCTGGTCTCGGCGGCTTATTGACTTCTTACGTTCTACTTGAGAGAGGCTTTAACATAGAGTTACTTGAAGAACACGAATCAATTGGTTTGCCAAGACATTGTAGTGGTCTCGTCAGCGACTACGTCATAAGTTTTCTCGGGGGACTCGTTAAAGAGTATGTCATCAACAGATTTAATGAATACTCTGTTAAGATAGTCGAGGACGGTGAGGTTCGCGAGGCTCTTACACTTAGATTCAGGAAACCAGTATATTTAGTTGATAGAGTAGGACTTGAGAAAGGCTTGTGTGACGTAGTCACTAGCTTGGGGGGCAAGGTAAGTACAAAGACTATAGTCACTGAGGTAGACTTAAGCAAAAATTTCTTAGTAACTAATAGGGGGTTACGTCACTACGATTTAGTAGTTATTAGTGAAGGCGCTACTAGAAGGCTTGTTAGACCACTTAATTTATGCCGTGTGAGTAAGTACTTGATAGGACCTCAAGCATTCCTGTCGGTTAGTGAAAGTCCTGAAACAGTCGAGGTTATCGTCACTCCCCTCCTCGGTTCAGAAGGGTTCGGATGGGTTATTCCAGTAAGCGAAAAACACGTGATTTTAGGTCTAGCAACGACTTCTAAGAAGGCTAGCTTACTACTTAGGTATCTAGCTAAGAGAGTCTTTAAACCACTATCAAGTTATAAAATCGAGAACTTCTTCGGCGGTTTAATACCTGCAGACAGGCCTTGTGAGAAAATTGTCGGTGAGAATTATTTACTGGTAGGTGATGCAGCGTCAATCACTAAGCCCGTGAGTAGAGGAGGTATCTACTCCTTAATTGAGGAGGTAACAGTTTTAAGAGATTCTCTAAGTAGAGGCTCATTAACTCAAGACTTGATAATAAGTAAATACAAGAGACTACTGAGATTTCTTAAGATTCAACACCTGATCTATGAGACTATCTTAAGTATTGGAGGATACTATAAGTTAGTCAAGTCTCTTACCGAATTTGAGTTGAGAGAAGTTAAGATACTCGATTATGACAAGCTAGTAACTGACCCTGTTATGTCAGTTTTATTAGCCTTATCAGCAAGTATTAGTAGGTGAGTGTATTGAGTGATAAGGAGATTATCGTCACGACACTGGAGTTCCTTCCAGGCTATAAGATCAAGAAAGTTCTTGGGATAGTTAGCGGGAGTACTGTTAGAGCAAGGAATCTAGGGAGAGATATTGTTGCAGCATTCAGGAACTTAGCTGGCGGCGAGATAGTAGAATATACTGAGCTTTTAGCTAATTCAAGAAATGAAGCGCTGTCCAGGATGATTGAGAAAGCTAAAGCTCTCGGAGCTAATGCGGTCTTGGGAGTTAGGTTTGCTACCTCCTCAATAATGAGTGGTGCTGCAGAGATAGTTGCTTATGGAACTGCAGTAGTGGTAGAGCCTGAGTAAAGTAGAGCTTTCTTACTAGTCTCAAGGTAAGTTTATATGATTATTTCGAAGTCTAGTAACTATCTAGATGTATTAGTAGGCATGCTAGTTTTTAGTAGGCCTGAGCTAAGACTAAACGAGAGAGTTAAGTTCTCGAAAAAGAGTGACTCGTTCAAAGTATATGAGGTGGGCGTTGACGGCATTCAAGCAAGACCCCTAAGCATAGTAAATGAAGACCTAGTTTGTATTGAATCCGAGATTCTAAGGTATGTCATGTGTAAAGAGGACATGCCAACGCCCGACACGGTAAAGATAGTTTCAAGAGTTTTAGGTGTTAGAGCTTCTTACGCAGGAATCAAAGATGCTGAAGGTCTTACGTGCCAGTTCATCACTATTAAGTGCCGTCCTGGCATGGAGCTCAGGAAATTTTATGAGTTTCTCGACGGCAAGATAACCCTATTTTTCCAAGGCTTTACCAACTCTATGTTGAGGAGGGGTCACCTAGAAGGTAATTATTTTGAGGTTTTACTAGAAGACGTGAGTAGAGAAGATCTGAAGATACTAGAGGAGTTGAGGGAGTTACATGATAAGATCACTTTCTTGAACTACTACGGCTACCAGAGATTTGGTGTTAGGAGACCTGCAACACACTTAGTCGGTAAAGCACTCCTCGAAAATGATTTCGAGAAAGCGCTGAACTTAATAGTGGGTAATCCGTTCCCTACAGAATCTCAGAGGGTTATTGAGGCTAGGAAGTCTTACGAAAAGGGCGACCTGAGAGAGGCTTTGAGACTCTTTCCGAGAAGCTTTAGCGTTGAGAGGTCTTTGATTAGAGGATTATTGAGGGGCATGAATACTCGGGATGTCTTGAATTTAATTGATGAGTGGCTTATAAGGATGTATGTTGAGGCTTACCAATCATACTTATTTAACTTAGCTTTAAGCAAGCTCGTTACCCAGTTAGGAGATGTTGACACGCTAGCACGTAAATGTGATGTGATCCCGTTGCCCAGACCTAACTTAAGTTTAGTTGACGAATGCACACGCGAGTCTGTTAAGGCTGTAGAAGAAGAGCTCAAGTTCATTGACGCTAGAAGCAAGTACGTTAAGTATTTAAGTAAGTCGAGTCGTGAAGTAGTCTTCACGCTACGGGACTTCAAATACGAAGAAATCGGTAGTAAGGCACTGCTCAAGTTCTTCTTGAAGCCCTCAACTTACGCTACAGTCTTTCTGCGCGAGTTACTCGGCTCTCCCCCTACGTGATTCTAGCAGTTCTGTTAATGAGTTCTACTCCTTAAATTTTGCGTAACAGCACTTATAACCTGTGCCGCTATTAATGAAAGAGGTTTAGTGTGATGTCATTTACGCTTGCTGACCTCAGGAACAGGATAGTGAGTCACTTGAGAAACTACGGCTTCAGTATCTTTACTTCTGCAGAGTATCAAATCGTTAGCAGGTTACTTACTTCTTTAGGTATTCATAGAGACTTAACTATTAAGAAGATCCCTAACTCTCAATACTACCTACTAGAAATTGATAAGAGAACTTTCATAACTGAATGTAGAAACTTAGCTAGGAGGAATGAAGCGACAAACATAAATATCTTAGTTAGCTGTGTCGAGAGTAAAAGTTCTGAGGCTCTAAACAAAGTGATAGAGAAGCTAACTCAAGCTACTAACAGTTCTCCCCCGCCATAAGTAATAATTAAGTTTTTCTTTCTGAGGTTTTTTCTCGGTAGATGGCTGTTCACGAGTTTTCGTTGTTCTTTGTGTTTAGCTTCTTAACGGCCTCCTCAGAGCCCCTAACCACAGAGGCTCCCGCGCAGTCGCCCGCGATTCATTACCTTACGGGACGAGGAGACTACAAAACCAATAAACAATCACAAAACATAAAGCAAGGAAAACAGCCCCCCATGTTTTAATTTGTTGGTTTCTCAGGATTAGTAGCTCGTACCCTGATAGAGTTACTGCTTACTGATTCTAGCGTACTTAATCAACTACTAAAACTTATTAAGCTATACCCGACCATAAAAAGCGAGACTTCACGGATGTGAGGGTCGTTAATGGGCTACAGGTATAAGCAGGTAGTACTTGTTCGCACAGACATAAATATGAGTAAAGGTAAGTTAGCTGTTCAGGTAGCTCACGCTTCAGTGTCCGCACTTATGGAGGCACTAAAGTATAAGAGAGAGTGGGTTGAGGAATGGCTTGAAGAAGGACAGAAGAAAGTAGTTCTCAAAGTATCTAACTTGAGAGAGTTAATGAGTTTTTACGAGGAAGCTAGAAAGTTTGGTCTTCCGGCATCCCTCATAACTGACGCGGGATTGACTGAGCTTCCTGAAGGCACTATTACTGCAGTAGGTATAGGTCCTGCTCCTGAGGAGCTGGTAGATAAGATAACAGGGTCTCTTAAACTACTTTGAGTACGCGAGTTCAGCCCCCTCGAGTTTATTACGGCTGAAAATAGCTTTCTAGGGTGTAGGAGAGGTCAGATTAATTAAGGTGCTACACAACACTTTAAACGGGTGATGATTTGGAGTCTATAGTTATTCATTACGAGAAAGACCGTGTTAAGGTTTCTATCTATGATTCAGTAGGTAAGTTAGTTAATTTCAGAGAGTTTTCAGGTGGGCGTAGAATTACCTTAGATTTCAGTAATGTTGAGGAAGTCAGGGTCACTCCATATAGCTTTGCTGAGGGCTTGATGGTAACCCTTAAGGGTGTTAAGGAGTTTAAAGTTTTAGAGGCTGAGGAGGTTGAGGAAGTCTCTGGAGTTGAGGGTGGAGAGATCGAGGAGCAAGAGTGACCAACACAAGAGAACCACACTCTACGTAGTCCTCAATAAAGACTGCGAGAAAGTAAGTTACGAGATAGTAGAGAAGACTACTACCGCACCCACCTATTCTGTAGGCTCGGCAGAGATTCACAAAGTGTTAGTTCCAGAAGACTCTTTCGTTATTCAGGCTTCCTTTACACTCAACATTAAGAAAAGAGTGATTGGTGAGGTTCTAATACTTGACTCTAGTGGTAGGTTACTCTGCAGAGCGGTTTATAGGAAGCTTAAGGTTAGAGTAACTTACGGTGGTAACTCGCTTACGATGAAGTTACTTAAATGCTTGTTTGACTCGCTAAAACTAATAGTTAAGAAGTATAAGGTTCTCCAGATAGCTAAGACCTAATAACTCTCCTAGTTAACAACTCTAACTCATTTTGGTTTTTATTTATAAGCCTTAACACATTAGTTATATTGTGTGAGTATATGTTTGTGTGTTCGGGTAGGATGGTGGAATGAATGACTAAATACAGAAATTATTCTGACCCATATTCAGTCAACGTCCAGCGCTTCAGCATATACTACGACAAAAACATTAAGACTAAGACGCCGCAGATAGGTGACGAGTTGATAGTTAAGATTGTTGAGGTCGACGAGGAAGGCAGGGGTGTCGGGTATTATAACGACTTTAAGGTCATTATACCTAGAGCGGTCTTAGGAGAGAAGGTAAGAGTAGCGGTAAAGAAAATAGATAATAAAGTACTCCATGCTTCAGTGATTGAGAGGTTTGGTGTCTCAAGGAAATAACTTGGTTTGTGAGAACGTCTTATGCGGTACTTAAGAGGTTCTTGGTGGTTGATAATGTTATAAATTCTACGCTCATAGTTATTTATTGGGTGCTTGGTTTTGAGCGAGGAAGAGGCAAGTAGGATCCTGGCTGAACTGTTATGGACTGAGAAGTACAGACCTAAAACACTAGATGAGGTAGTAAATCAAGAAGAGGTTGTTATTAGGTTAAAGCAATTTATTAAAGAGAAGAATACGCCGCACCTACTCTTTGCAGGACCTCCGGGTACTGGGAAGACTACGGTAGCTCACGCCTTCGCTCACGACTTATACGGGGGTGACTACAGGCTCTACCTACTAGAGCTAAACGCCTCGGATGAGAGAGGAATTGACGTGATAAGAACTAAGGTTAAGGAGTTTGCTAGGACTAAAACACCGGGTAACGTGCCTTTTAAACTAATACTCCTGGATGAATCAGATAACATGACTGCTGACGCACAGCAAGCTCTTAGGAGGCTTATGGAGATGTATGTTGTTGCTACTAGATTCATTTTGATAGCCAACTACCCAAGCAAGATAATAGAGCCTATACAGTCTAGATGCGCTATCTTCAGGTTCGTTCCTTTGAGTAGAGAGGACGTCGTAGGCAGGCTTTCATGGATTTGCGAAAGAGAAGGTGTTAAGTGTAATCAGGACGCACTAAACACGATATACGACTTGAGCGAGGGTGATATGAGGAAAGCTATAAACATACTCCAAACTGCCGCCGCCTTAGGTGAGGTGAGTGTGTCAAACGTTTATAAGGTCGTTGGTCTGGCTCACCCGAAGGAGATTAGAGAAATGATTAAGACAGCATTAAACGGGGACTTCATTAAAGCTAGGAGCACGCTTAGGTCTCTGATGGTGACGTACGGGCTTTCAGGAATAGACATAATAAAGCAAATACATAGGGAGATAACATCCTCAGATATTGACTTGCCTGAGGAGGTGAAGGTAGAACTTGCTGACTACGTGGGAGAGATCCAGTTTAGGCTTGTTGAGGGTGCTGATGAGGAGATACAGCTTGACGCTCTCTTAGCTAGGCTAGCCGTCCTGGGAAAGAAAGTGGTGGGGGTAGCTCCTAAACGTGTCAGTAAGTAAAGTTCCATGGGTAATAAAGTACCGGCCTAAAAAGCTAAGTGAGTTCGTTAATCAGGGAGAAGCAGTCGAGAAGATCAAGACGTGGATTAAAGGATGGCTTGCAGGAAAGCCTGAGAAGAAGGCTGCACTATTTTACGGGCCGCCAGGTTCTGGCAAGACATCAATAGTTGAAGCTCTGTGCAGGGAGTACGGCTTTCAACTTGTCGAGATGAACGCTAGCGACTATAGGAGAGAGCAGGATATTGAGAGAGTGGCTAAGCTGGCTAGCGTCCAGAGAGGCCTCTTCGCTGGGAGGAGAATCATACTATTAGACGAGATCGACGGCTTAGCACTCGCCGGAGGAGCTGATGCAGGAGCTATAGAAGCTATCTTAGAACTGATTGAAACTACTAAGAATCCCGTAATTATGACGGCCAATAATCCTTGGGACCTGGCTTTCAGACCCCTCAGAGACCATTCAGTTATGATAGAGTTTAAGAGACTCAGTAAAGGCGACGTGCTTGAAGTTCTTCGGAGGATATGTGTGGCTGAGAAGCTCTCGTGTGATGAGAAAGCACTGGATTTCATTGCGGAGAAATCTGAAGGAGATTTGAGGTCAGCTATAAACGACTTAGAAGCTGTTGCTGAGGGGGGTGGTAAAATTACTGAAGAGATCGCTAAGCAACTCCTCAGAGCTAGAGACAGGGTCTTAGATCCTTTTGAGGTTGTTCGAAAGATTTTCTGGTCTAAGTATGTTTGGCAAGCCAAACTCAACGCAACCCAGACAGACTTAGACCCCGACACTCTAATGGAGTGGATAAATGAGAACCTTCCTAGACAGATAACAGACCCTGAGGATTTATGGAGAGCTTACGAGGCTCTAGCAAGAGCTGACGTTTATAGGGGGCGCATCGTGAGGAGCGGGTCTTGGGATTTACTAGCTTACGCTATAGAGTTAATGACTGCAGGTGTTGCCTTATCTCCTAAGAATGACCCTAAGGCTAAGTTTAGGTGGGTTAAGTATCAATTCCCGGACAGAATAAGGTTAATGTCTCAAACTAAGGAAGTTAGAGCTTTAAGAGACAGTATAGCGGGCATTATAGGTGAGCACATACACGCTTCTAGAGCTAAGGTATTGAAAGACGTACTACCATATATCAAGATAATTTTTGAGAACAACGTTGAGGAAGCTGCCAAAATAGCTATTTCTCTAAACCTGACTGACCCGATGATTAAGTACCTCTCACAGAATAAGGGAGACGAGATAATCGCTAGAGTTAGGGAGTTAAGGAAAGCTATAAGAGCTGAAGCTAAGAGAGCAGGGTCAAAAAGAGAAGACGCCCAGAAAAACAATAAGAAGAGTGAGGAAGTCAAGAAGCAGCAGACTAAGAGTGGGTTAGACTCTTTCGTTAAGAAGACGAAGCTCTAGAAAAAATTGAAAAACTCTTCAAGCCTTCTGACCTTCGGGTTGAGCCAGTTAGGTCTCAGGAGCCTTAGCCTACCTACCCTGAGCTCTTCAATAAGACCTACACTAACTAAGTAGTTAACATGCTTGCGCACAGTCTTGTAATTGAGTTTAGTCTCTCTGATTATCTGATTAATATTTACCTCACCTCTCTCCAGAACGACTCTCAGTACTTTAACTCTGGCTTTACTAGAAAGTATCTCTTCTAACCGAGAACTCATCACCCAACCCTCAACTGCTTTATCACGGCATCAAGCTTCTGTAACGCGGCTCCTAGAGGGGCTACTCCAAAGCCTACGTAAGTACTTCTACCTCTTCTGCCTTTAACTGAAGTCTTAGTTATTATTATTCCTCTCTGCTTTAAATCCATTATGTAAGTGTAGAGTTGTGTGTGCTTCCTAGGCTCCTCACCCAACTCTTTACATATTTTATCGTAGGTAGCTTCAACCATGCTCATAGGCACGTAGTCTAATCCTGACTCTTTCAGAGCATGTAAGGCTGCTTTAAGGACTAGTATTTCGTGGAGGTTTAGGTAGTGTAGGTTATCTAGCAAATCAACTAAAGCCGGATACTCTTGAGCTATGACTTGCCTCACGTGATCTATCGTTACTCGGTTAGCTCTACCTTCAGCAAGGTCTTTATCAGCTAGTTTTCCTGCGGCATGCAATACTGCGAGAGCTTTTCTCGCGTTTCCGTCCCCGCCTGTGTCATACCCGCTCATCTTAGATATGTAGTCTATTACCTCCTCACCTACTACTCCCTGATGAAAGGCCGTGTCAACCCGGTCTTTCAATATCGTATAAAGTTCTGAAGCTCTGTAAGGCTCAAAGGAAACTAAATTTTTCATTAAGTAGCTTCCAGTCACGCTGTCGACTCGAGACCACACGTTTGCTGGCGACCCCCTAGCAATGAATATTAAGTTGACTCTCTTTACATCTTCTTGCATGACGTCATACATCCTGACTATTGCGTGCCTGTCTTCAGGAGGTGCTGTATTAAGAAAATACTCGAACTCGTCTAGGGCTAGTATCAAGTACATGTTTTCCCTACTCAACAACTTCAGAAAGACTGATAGTAACTCATTAGAGGAGATCCCTCTGTCAGGTATGTGTAGGCATAGAGAATCTTTAGCTTCTCTGATAATTCCTACTAAGTTCTTAGACTTAGAACAATTCACGTGGACATATCTTAACTTAATACCTCTATTCTCGGCAACTCTGGAAATTTCCCGGCCAAAAACTATCGAAGTAAGTGTTTTTCCAGTTCCTACAGGCCCTGCAAGCAAGACCTTAACGCTACTCGTTCCCGGCTTGAGAACAACAGGCTTAAACAACTCTACCAACTGCTTAAGTTGCTTGTCTCTATGCCTAATCACTGGAGGTATAAACTCAGGATATAAGACAGACTCATCAACGAATACTGAGGGCCTCCTAATTTCACTTTCGATTAACTCATGTAACTCATTCATACTTTCACTTAACCTACTAAATATTTTGTTAACCCTCTATATAAGGCAGGGCTGGAGAGACACCACTCAAAAATATCAGTTAAATCTTAGTGAGTGCCTCTAAGATCATCTTGGCTATATCAATTACTCTCTCCCTCAAGTATTCAGCAGAAGCATAACCTAAGTCCTCAACAAGAGAGTTGCTTATGACGAGAACACACGCTGTCTTAACTCCCCGCATTAACGATACTGCAAAGAGGCCGGCGCACTCCATCTCAACAGCTACTAAACCTCTTGAAGACCACTTCTTAGCAAACACAGGGTCTTCAGCGTAGAAGGCATCACTGCTGAAGACAGGTCCTAAAACGTATTTTATTTTTCTCTCCTCGGCTACCTCAACGATCCTCCTGAGTAGCGTGAAGTCAGGGGTTGAGGGACAACAAACGTCCTCACCGTAGTACTGCCGGAAAACGCCTCCAGGATAATACGCGGCCCCCGTAGGTATGACTACGTCACCTATTCTTAAGCCACTAGCCAAAGCTCCCGCAGTACCTAACCTAACGAAGTACTTACCCCCATAAGCTATGAGTTCCTCCAGAACTATTAGGGCTGAGGGCATCCCAACACCGTGTGTAGCTATAGTTACTGGAAATCCATTGTAGTAACCCGTGTACGTGAGAAAACCTCTACTCTCATTAACTAACTTCACGTCATTCAGTAACTCAGATAAATACTTAACTCTAGCAGGATCGCCAGCTATTAAAACTCTCTCAGCCACCCAACCCTCACGGATCTTCAGGTGTACAGGGACTATCTTCCTGCTAGTGACTTCACTCAAGACAACCACCGATTACGTATACTCGCACACGCTTTTAACTTATGTAGAGTGTGTGTAATGTGGGTGTTAAGTAATTGTATGAAGAGTTAAAGAAAGAGATCATTGATGTTTTAAAGTTTATGGAGGATAAAGGCCTGAATCACGGCAGGTCTGGCAATGTTAGTGTCAGGGTTAAGGGAGTGAATCATGTCTTAATAACTCCTAGTGGCTTACCGAAAGCCCGTTTATCTACTGAAGACATCGTAGTTGTTTCTATAAGTGGTGAGGTCATCGAGGGTGCTCGAAAACCAACTGTTGAGTTACCCCTACACACGGCGATTTACAGGAAGTATGATTACTTTAACGCAGTAATCCACGCACACCCGATATACGTCACCACGCTAGCAATAGCTCGCGAGCCTCTTCCGCCAGTAGTTGAGGAGGCAGTTCTTTACGTTGGCGGTGAAGTAAGGGTTGCTGAGTACGCGCCATTTGGTAGTAGAGAATTGGCTGAGAACGTAGTTAGGGCTCTTGAAGACAGGACTGCTGTTATTCTTCCTAATCATGGTGTAGTAACGTGTGGTAGGAGTCTTGAAGAAGCTCTTGAAGTCTTGGTTCTTATTGAGAGGTTGGCGCAATCATATATTTTGAGCAGAATACTTGGCAAGACAACTAAGCCACCTGATGAGGTAGTTGACTACTTAAGTAAGTTGTTTAGTAAGAGGATACTAGGTCTTGAGTAGAGTTCTTAATTACGAGCAACACTTATAATTCTCTAACTGCTTTAATCGTTAGTAGTGCTAGTCGTCAGTGGTTACCATGGTTCCCTTAAGGAAATGTTTAGAAGTCTTGAATCCAAGTCTTGAAAGATGCTTAGTATGTATAAGGTGGTGGTTAGATGGTTAGAAAGATAGGTTTCTTCTTTGACTACGATGGTGTCTTAGCGCCAATAACTTCTAGCCCGAGTGGCGGGACTCCTGACCCCGCATTAACGAACATTATTAAAGACTTGAGTTCTGAACATGCTGTAGCCGTTGTTAGCGGAAGAGACTGCAGATACCTGCTTGAGAGGATGCCTGGGTTAAGTGGTTACGCGTGCGTTTACGGGCTTGAGATTATTGCCGGAGGTTACGTGGTAGTTGATGAGGAAGCTTACTTGGGTGTGAAGCCTGAATATATTAAAGAACTGGCTAAGGAAATCACTGAGAAGTTTAGTGATAAGATAGGAATTATAGTTGGAAAGACATTGCAGGAAGTGCCTTTAGGGATGAGTATCTACTGGTTACTCAATAACGAGAGACCGAGAGAGATAGAGTATATTAGTGAGAAAGCTAAAAGCAAAGGGCTCGTAGTCTATGACATTATGAGGTGGGGCGACTACGCCGAGTTCATGGACATACACGTAGCTAAAAGGAGTAAAGACGAAGCAGTAAGAATACTTAAGACACTACTTAATGTCAGTAAGGTTATATACTTCGGAGACGGCTACAGTGACATACCAGCTTTCAAAGAAGCCGACGTGAGAATTTTCGTAAGGCATAAACACAATAACGACTTAAAGATAGAAGCAGACTACGTCGTAAGCTCGGGCGAGTTAGCTGAGTGGCTAGTTAAGCATGCAAGAAAGTTAGCGATTTAAGAACTTAAACCTGCAACAGCGACGCACGTACTAATTAGCTAGGCTTTCCCGCTTCTCCAACACTCTATTTTTTAGCATAAGTTCACCTCACTTTTCCCTGTTCGTGAGTTCGCCGAACCTGGAATCAGTTGAGATAAAGATGTTGATTAAGTATCAAACTATGTCGCCTGAATACTGTTGACTTCAGCGTTGATGATCGGCAACAAATTTAAATTAAAGGAATCGCTTGATTAAACTAGGTTATGTCTCTAGTATAGTATTATTTTTAATTTGTGGTGAAGGTTTAGGGTCTCCCACTTACGTTTCTCTGATTATAGTGATTGAGTCCTGCTATATATTTTTAGAATTTCCTCTACAATCTTGTGTGGGTGGTGATTATTGATGAGATACGTATATTCTGCTTCCCAGAGTTTTTCATCGGCTTTAATTATTGCTTCAGCAATTTCTTCTTCTGTCTGTATGTCTTTTATAGGGAATTCATGATACTCGCTATACTGTGATGACACGTAAGTTATCACGGGTCTGCCACACGCTATTCCCTCAAGCGATACTAGCCCTAAAGAACCTAGCTTAAATCTATCAATCACTACGTCTGCACTCCAGTAGTATTGATTCATCATTTCGTGAGGGACTTTAGGTAGTACTCGCACTCTTAAACCTAGGTTTCGAGCTAGAGCCAGGGTCTTGTCAAAGTCACGTCCATGTGATATGATATAGACATCAACAAGGTCTTTCACTCTACTTAAAGCCTTAATAGCTATGTCAGTGCCCTTGACATCCCAGTTAGAATCGCTCGCAATAAGAACTCTCTTCTTCTCATCCTCTCTCCTTATGGGCTTTGGATAAAAAATACTTAAATCAACGGGGTTAGGGACATACTGAGCGTCCTCCCTAAACTTCTTAGCTATCTGAAGTATATCAGGAGTACTCACGATTACGTAATCGCACATTGTCAAATCTGCTCTGACGACCCTACCCCACACAGGGTGGTGAAGAGTAGACCTTAAGTCACTGCCATGTGCGTGACACACTAGCGGCTTCTTACCAAATAACCAGGCAATGAACGCGTCCTGAAGGAGGTAGTGAACGTGATAAACATCGCCTCTGTAAAGTGGTATCTTTAAGGCTAGCCCAATAGACTTCTCAAGAAGCCCTCTGCCACGCTTTACATGAACTTTAGTGAAAGACTCTGGCATATATTTAAGTAGAGTCTCACCAACAAACGCGCAGTCATTAATCATGACAACCTTCATTTAAAGACATACCCAATACACATAATAACTAAAACTTAATAACTTAGGCAAACACTAATAAACCTGTCGTTGTTGCGGTAGTGCATGTTTACTTAATGAGCGAGTGAACTCGCGGTAAGCCGTCGGGAGATTAAGGATTAGCAGTGCCGAATATAACTCAAACTTAATCCTATTTCTTATACTGCCGAATATTTCGTAGCCTCTCAGTTTTTTATATATTGCATAACCTAATATGCTTGATAGACGTGCCGTGAGTGCAGCAATAAATAGACTCATGCTTACGAAAACTAATACAGGTAGTAAGAAGAGAGTTGCGAGTAGTAAGGTGTTAATAAGGTGCCTAGTAACTCCTTTGAAGATTTCCTTACGTGAGAGTCTCAATGTTTTGTCTTCTGTCCACGCTATCAACCGTGCTGCTGCCTTTTTCTTCATACACCTCAAATATTTTTTGAATGAAGCTATCCAGTAGATGTCACCCTGCTCACCTTTAAGGTTTAAATCATATGTATAGGGGGATATGCTCTTCAAAGGGGTGTAGCCTCTGCTGAAAGCTTCAAAAGCATAGAAGAAATCTTCAGACGTGTCTAAGTCCTCGTCAAATTTTTGCTGCATGACTAGCCCCTTAGGTATTATTGTGAAACCCATACTTATCTTAAATGACGGGATTAAGTCATTAGAGGTTATCGTAATTTCTTTTGGCTTAAGTTCGTTAATAAACGTTTGGAGCTCTTCAACATCTCTAAAATACTTAAAAGTTGTTGAGAGATATACTAGTGAGTTATTTTCTTTAGATATCTGCGTGAGTACTTTAAAAGCGTTAGTTGCCGTAACTATAGTATCTGAATCTACGAATAATATGTAGTCTACATCTACTTGAAGAAGTTTCTCAAGACACACGTTCCTAGCCTGAGGTATGTTAGTATCTCTAGCCACTAAGACTTCAAACTTCAGACCCGGATAATCCCTAAAAACACTATACACAATCTCAAGACTATTATCGGAGCTACCGCCATCAACAATTAAATAAAAAACCTTATCTTTAGGATAATCTTCCATTAAGAGAAACTTAAGAACGTGACCAATAGTTAACGCCGAATTAAACGTCAGGATACAGACACCTAGCTTCGGAAAGCTGTCTTGATGCATTAGTCTTAACCAATATTATGAATTAGGAGAGATATATAATTAATATTTAATAGATACTTAAATGGCTCTAACTCATTATGTTGTTTGAAGCTCTAGGAGGTAATGACATGGAGGAAGCTGACATAATATTGTATGGCAGGTACGTAGCAACCTTAGATCGAGCTAGTCGAGTAATTTCTAGAGGTGCTGTAGTAGTTAGAGATGGTGTAATTGTTGATGTAGGTGTTGAGGAGGACATACGCGGCAAGTATGAGGCGAAGGAAGTAATTGAGAGAAGAAATCATATAGTGATTCCAGGCTTAGTAGATTGTCATACTCACACACAGCAATATCTGCTTAGGTCCGCCATAAATGATTGGATGCTTCAGTTGCCTCCTGTCTGGACAAAGATTTTAGTTCCTTTCGAGAAGATAATGGGTGAAGATCTAGCAAGACTCTCAAGCAAGGCTAGCATAATTAATATGTTAAGGAATGGGATTACTTACTTTGTTGAGGCCGGCGCTCCATATCCAGAGATTTTGGCTGAGGAGGTTCTCGCTTCCGGGATCAATGGTGTGGTCACGTATGCTACATATGACATCGCAGAAGAAAAAGTTGCAGAACCTAAAGAAGTGCTTGAGAGGGTTGAGAGACTCTATAGAGAATACGGTAATCGCGGAGGAAATCTTCGTGTGTGGGTTAGTTTAAGGCAGGTTATGATGGTTTCTGAGGAGTTAATGAACGACGTGATTGAGCTCGGCGGTAGGCATGGCTTAGGGCTTACACTCCATCTAGGTGAGTATCAGGGGGAGGTAGACTATACGCTCGCTAAATACGGCTTAAGACCCCTAGAATACGTAGTTAAGCGGGGGGTCGAGAGAATCAATCCTATTATTATAGCTCACGGCGTCTATTTCTCACCGAAGGAAGTGCGCGTCCTTAGAGACTATGGGTTCGGGCTGTGCTGGTGTCCCTCAGTTGATTCGTGGCTTATGGGCATGCACTGGATCGGACTCACTGACGTGGAAGATCTTAAGTTAGGGATTGGAAGTGACGGAGGTGTTTGGGGCAGGATAGACTTACTACATGAAGCTAAGGTCGCTAAAGCCTTAGGCAAGGCACTAAGCACTTCCGTCGCGTACTTCAAGGCAGGACTAGACTCAAACACATTACTCAAGATGTTGACGGGCTCTACAGGATCTTTAGTAGGCGAGAAGATTGGAAGACTTGAGAGAGGTTATGCGGCAGACATAGTAGTGCTAGACACTAAAGAAATTAAGAACCTGCCCGTACACAACCCCGTAGACGCTGTAATAAATTATCTTGAAGGAGATAGCGTTACGGACGTAATAATTAGTGGGAAGCTAGTAGTCGAGAATAAGGAAGTCAAGACATTAGAAGAAGAGAAAGTCTTAAAAGAATTGCTAGACCGAGAAGAAGAAATAAAAGAAAAGTTTACGGAGCTAGCAAAACAACTTAAAACCATGTCGTAATGTAATATCTCTGAAAGCCTCATTCTTTCATAAGTTGACCCCTCGAGTATACTTTTGAGGAATTTCATTAGTTTAGTTATTTAGATGATTGTGTGAATACACACCTAACGAGAGGCTCTCTGAATTCAAGTTAGGTTATAACAGTTAAGTTTTAGATTAACCCATAGTCTCTTAATAGAGACCTTAACTTTCTCAATTCTTCTAGGAGCTCTACACCCTCAGGAGTTAGGACTAGCATCGTAGAACCTTTGCGTTCGTTTGAGGGGATACTCTCTACAAGTCCACGCGCTATTAACTCATCCAGTATTTTCTTTAATCTATCATACGATAGATTCGCTTTAGTTGAGAGCCATGTAGGATTTATTCCGCTCTCAGAACTAACTATTTCTAGTACTTCTAAGATTATCTCTAGCTTGTTTCGTTTCTTCATGGCTTAATGACCTTACTCAAGTGGTATGTTGCGAATACTAGCGTTGCTGAAGCTTTCAATAATTCGGAAGTTATGAGTAGATGTATGCCTAGTTGTGACAGCATTAGCAAACTACTTAAGCCTCTGAGGAAGTACGTGAGGGAGAGTACGATTAAGTAGCTTCTTAAGTACTTCCCACTAACGAGGAGAGAAACTGTCATGGATATTGTGAATGCCAGTAAGTCAGAGAAAGACACTAGTAGTAGGGGAGGCATGATAGCAAAAGCCTCCTCTTTACTTGCACACAACATAAAAAACAACATCACGAGAAAAGCTGCTGAAGCAGTTGAGGAAGATAATGTGTATAAAGTTAGAGAAATCTTAGGGTCTTCAAGAATGTTTGAGGTTGCTGAAGCTGCTTGACTGAGTGCGAGCAACATAAATGAGGCTGAGAAAAAACCAAGAAACTTAACACCTGTCCTTAGGTATGACTTCAAGAAGACAGTAGATATGTATGAGAAGAGAGCAAGACACGCAATATTCAGTACGAGTAACATAAGCTGATAGAGGTCCATGAAGAACATCCCCTAAGATCTTTTCATTGTGAAATATGTCTGGTTAGTTAACCGTACCTCAATAATTACCCCTATCGTGCCCTTATGTGTCTCGAAAACTTCTACCACGAGCGTGACATTGCCACTCGCAATCATGGGTCTCAGGCTATCGCCTGAAACCACTTTATTGCTTGCTTTATCTACGTAGTATGGTAGCAACATGAGAAAAACCCGCTTGTTTTTCTCTGGCCAGTAAGCATAGATACTGCTATCGACTCTCCGTATGTTCGATTCAGAAACGTAATCCCTGCCACGATGCAGACCATAACCCATAGAGCCTATGAGGAATGGTGGTGGCTTGACAGGCAAGTCAGAGAGTACCTTTTCTAATCCCGCCTCACTACCTCCTGTATCCGGGTACGTAGAGTATACTAAGAGTGGAGGCGTAAGTATTATCAAAACACCCAACACAAGTAAAGCAATCTCAGACTTACTTAGCAACTTTACACACCTTCCTAAACCTAAAAATCAAGAGAGTTTTAGAGTCTAAAAACGTGGTTATTCTTACTTGTTTGTAGATTCACACACGCATTCACATTGAGGAGTGCCTACTAAGTGATACGAGATTAGCTTTACTGTATTACCAGAAATGTCGACTAAGTATGTGTAGACTGCAGTCCCGTTTGTTAATACAGCTATGGATTGAGTAGCTCTTAAGATTACCTCACCATTAGCATCTACATACGCTCTTATTAATGGGTTGACTACCTTCAGGCTGAAGCCTTGACTTAGTAATTGTGAGGTCTCTGAATTAGATTCTAGTACACTCATTACTGTTGAATTATATTCTGAGCTTACCTCAATTGCCGGAATTCGTAGAACTCCGCGCTTGTGAGGAGTCCAAGGCATTCCAGGAGTCACTGACTGAATATTAGTTGTTGTATTATTGTTTGAGTCTTGAGCGTAAGCAGATATTACGTAGCCTGCTCCCACAGCAATTATCACCGCAATCACTGTCGCCATCACAGTAGCTTTCTTCAAGCCCATATACATCACCGTGAGTAGAGGGCCAAAATAAATTTAAAAGGATAACTCTCAAAAAGAGAGTCTCTCAGAGAGAATTTACACGGGGTAGGGGTAAAGCGCCTGAGACCGGGCGCGGAGCTAAACCCAGCGAAAGCCGGGAATGTAGCTCCAAACCTCCCCAGAACCCTCGCACTTTAGGGCGGAGAGGAGGTCAGTCGCTAACTCTTCAACGACTCTCTTTAGTGTTTCTTCCTCTGCGCTAGCTACTTCTTAGGCTCATCTACTTGTCTGCAAGACCTTTAAGACCTTCTCTGATTTTCTTGAGTATGAAGAGTATAGGGTACTATATCGTCTAAAAAGTGTGTTCGCGTGTAATGTGTATGGTTTTTAAGCTATGCTTTTAACTCCCTAAAATAGAAGTAAAAGCACGACTAAATGTATTGTAAAGATTGTCAAAGCTAAGATTGTGATGTGAGGCCATTTTAAAATTTTGTCTAAAGGCTTAAATTCTCGCTCTAATTCGCTCAGCACTCTTCGTTTAAGATCCTTTATAAGCTCCTCAGGAAGAGATCCTGCTGGCGCTTCCCTTAGGATAGGGTTTCCAGAATCATCTTTACTTAGTTGAAATGAATATGGACCGTAAAACTTAATCCTGCTTATTCTCTTAACACTAAATATTATAACTAGAAGCACCACTATCGTATTAATTAGGGATATAGCAAGAGCCTCGGTTAACTCCACGCATATCCCCTAAGCTTAAGTTTTGATCTAGGCTTAAAAACTTTGTGTTGAAACATGGCCCAACAAAGTCGAGGAATTAGAAATGAGGGAAGTAGTTACGATTATTAGCTTGTGATAGGAATACACTGTGACCTCAAACAGCGATCTAACAATGTTTTTCTAACTATATCTCTGTTACGTTGCCTTCTCTGACGGGTTGTCATAGGTTTAATTAACTAGGGAAGACATTAAAGTAGTTGGCTGTGACGGATTTTACAGAACATTAAGCTCTTTCCCACTCTCGTATCTTGTAGTTATTAACGTGCTGAACCCGTGTTCGCTAAGGAGTTTAGTAAATCCCGAGTGATTGTCAACTAGTATTAAGACCTTAACCTCGACGACCTTCTCTTTAACCAAGGGAAATCACCCCCTAATCAAACACGTAGATTTAATTCTAGAATACTTTTAATGCTGAACCTTTCAAGACATGTGTTGGCTAACCCTCCTGGCTTCCTCTTCGCTCTGAAGGACGAGACTCTGGCGCAATTCTTAGATAATGGACTACTGTATTTTAAGCGTCATCGTGCGTAAAGAGGCGTCTAATAACGCTTTTAGTTTTATGTTCATAAACTATAGTTTGGTGTAGTGTGTTGAGAGTTTTAACTTTCTCGTGGGTAATTCTAGTAGGTACTCAAACAGCATGTGTGAGTAACTACGTAGATAATGTAGTGAGGGAGGTTACAGGAGAGTTAAGCGTGCTGGACGTGTCTAGACTCCTTGTAGACGTCTCTCTTGACTTGAGATTCTATAGAAGCGTGACTCTAGAGTGTAAGGTTAGATCAATCCAGAAAACTCAAAGAAATAACTAGTGAGTAGAGTTTACTTGAGGGGGGCTAGTGAAGGTTTTGATTACTGGTGGTGCGGGGTTCATAGGTCATAACCTAGCGCTTCATCTAATTAGGAGAGGATATGATGTTGTAGTAGTTGATTCTATGGAGAGGTCGAATGATTATGCCTTGAGGAGGCTTAAAAAGTTCGGAGTACCTGTTGTTGAAGGTGACGTGAGGAGATTTAGTAGTTACAGTAACTTTGACGTAGTGGTTCATGCTGCTGCTTACGTGAGTGTTGAAGAGTCTGTTAGAGAGCCTATCAAGTATCTAGAGAACAACGTCTTGGGCACTGCTAAGGTTGGCTATGAGTGTGGGAAGAAGGGTATAAAGCTAGTATACTTAAGCTCGGCAGCAGTCTACGGAGAGCCGCAGAAGCTACCTATCGGTGAAGACCACCCCACAAGACCTAAATCACCTTACGGACTGAGCAAACTTCAAGGAGAAGAGATACTGAGAAATTTCGCCACAGTCTATAGTCTTAAGTACGTGACTTTAAGATTATTTAATGTTTATGGACCCGGACAGAACTCCTCATACGCTGGCGTCATAACTAGTTTCATTCAAAGAGCTTTGAATAGTGAGCCATTAATTATTTACGGCGACGGGGAACAGACAAGAGACTTCGTATATGTTGGGGACGTAGCTGAAGTAATCGAGTTCTTGATCAAAGAAGAAGTGTTTGATAACGAGACCTACAATGTTGGTTCAGGACAACCCACAACAATTAAAGAGCTTGCTAAGACAGTCATGAAGTTAGTTAATAAGGATTTACCGTTAATACATGAACCACCAAGACCTGGAGATATAAGACACAGCGTAGCTGATATAAGCAAGATAATGAAGCTCGCTAGAATCAAGCCAACACCTATTGAGGAAGGACTTGAGAAGACCTTAAGTGAGTTGAGAACTGACTGTTCTTGCCTGACCTCCTCCCTGCCCTAAAGGATGAAGTTTCAACCATAATAAATTGGAGGGAGCTTAAGTATTTTTAAAGAGTTCTAACTGCAGACTTAGAGGGGTGATGAAAGTTTAAATATGTCGGATTTGCGGCACACTCAGGAGATGTTAGTGGAGAACTGATTTCAAGAACTTCAAGAATTATTAGGGGGTTACGCGATTGTTGCGGTGTTGATGATTTAGTCTTAGTTGTCGGTGGTTATTGGGGTCTCATGAAGGAGGTCGTTGACTCGGCTCTCGAGCTTGGTTTCAAAGTCCTCATAATACCTCCTATAGACCAGGAAGAGGTTCCGTTTCCTGACGAAGCGATAGTAGTTAGAACGGGAACCTCCTACAGAATCAGGTCAGTATTCTTAGTCAGGACTTCAGACGTCCTGATAGTTCTTGGCGGTGGTGCTGGATGTATTCAGGAGTTAATAACTGCGTACACGGAGGGGAAGCCTTCTTACGTCTTAGTCAATACTGGGATGCCTACAGACATAGTTGAGAGTATGCCTGAATATATAGACCATAGGAAGCTAGCTCCTATAATGAAGTACCGTGACGAAAACACGCTACTTAGAGACTTATGTAATCACTTAAAAACCAGCAAAACAACGAGTACTAAATACGCCGTACGTGTAGGGTAAGCAGTTACGAGGTGTCTAAGCATATTAGAGAAGATAGAGAGGTTTAGACATAAAATCTGGAACGAGTACTATTAAGAAGCTGAAGAACTTACTAAATAGAAATTCTTCAGGTAGTTAAGTAATGCCTTTCACTCCACTACACTTAGGTCCTCCACTAATCTTAGGCTACCTACTTAGGCGCCATATTCACTGGCCCACACTAATAATCACTTCAGTATTAGTAGACTTAGAACCCCTGACAATTCTTCTGCTTAACTTAAATACTTACCCTGTTCACGGATACCTACATACGTTCGCTTCAGCAGTTCTTCTCGGGTCTTTAGTTGGTTTAGTCGTGTGGTTGTTTAGAAAATATTTCAACCACTTATTTAGCTTATTTGTACTTACGACGAGGGACTCCTCGCTAAGTAGCTATATGGTAGCAGGATTTAGTGGTTGGTTTATTCATGTATTGATTGACTCGCCGCTGTATTCAGACATAAGACCACTCTACCCGTTAAATATAAACCCTCTTTACTGCCCGTACGTAAGTGATGCGATAATTAAGTCATGTCTCTACTTAACTCTCATAGGTGTTGTTATCTACCTACTACATTTCTACAAGACTTACTTAAGATAGTGGATGACCTACAGAATTGGAATTTCTGTTTAGACGTTTCTATACGTAGTTTTCTTTTAGTCTACTAACTCTACCGACGCAATAACCTACTGTTTCTGAAGTTATTCAGTGAACTTTACTTGATCTATCATATTTAAAAACTTTGTAGCTGTTATTATAGTCAAGGTGTTAATATGAGGAAGCTTCTAGTTTGTTTAGCTATAGTGTTTGTCTTAATTTCCGTGCTTATCCCAACGTTTGCTGAGGCTCGTCCAGCAAGTATTAGACTCATTATTGGTGTTAATTTAAGTAGTAATTACTTACGTGCTAAGTCAGTTATTGAGAGCCTTGGTTCTGTAGTGCTTGAGATTCCTGAAATAAGCGCGTTAGTTACTGAAGCTCCTCCCCACTTACTAGGATATTTAAAGTCTCTCTCGTTCGTTAAGTATGTTGAGGAAGACAAGCCTATCAAAACATCTACTGAGGTTCAGTGGAATGTGGGATTAGTTGAAGCGCCTGAAGTTTGGGCTCTAAATACTACTTACGGCGACGCCGCCTACGGATATCAAACAAGCATCAGGGTTGCTGTAGTAGATACTGGAATAAGCTATACTCACACAGATCTTTACGGTTCTATAGACTGGTGTGTCGTCTCTTTAAGAAACACTAAGACGTTCTATAAAGGAACTAATTTGAAAAACTGCAATGATCAAAACGGTCACGGAACACACGTAGCTGGAATAATAGCCGCTAGATTGAACGGCTTCGGCGTAGCCGGAGTTGCACCGAAAGTAGTCCTATACGCTGTAAGAGTTCTTGACGCCAGCGGTGGTGGTTACGTGAGTGACGTAGCTAAGGGGATAGTAGAAGCTACTAAGGGACCTGACAACACTCCAGGCACGAGTGACGATGCTGACGTGATCTCAATGTCTCTCGGGGGACCTCACTCTCAGACACTTTATGATGCGATACTCTATGCGTACAGCTACAACGTAGTTCTAGTTGCTGCCGCAGGGAACGAGGGTGCCTCAACACCTTCATGCCCGGCCTGCTACAGTGAAGTCATAGCTGTAGGGGCCATAGACCAAAACTTAAGCGTCCCGAGCTGGAGTAACAAGAACCCAGATCTTGTGGCCCCGGGAGTAAACATACTCTCTACATGGCCTAGAAACAGGTACGTATATTTAAGCGGAACCAGTATGTCATGCCCACACGTCTCAGCAATTGTAGCTCTAATGCAAGCAATAAGGATTGCTGACGGGAAAGGTAAGCTAACACCAACGCAGGTGAAGGAAATCCTAACAACAACTGCCATAGACTTAGGGACTGCTGGATATGACGAAACCTACGGCTATGGATTAGTAAACGCGGTTGCCTCAGTTAATGAGGCATTAAACACTCCTTAAGTAAAGCTATTTGAGGACTTACACCTCTATAGGTTCCTCTCTTCACGCCCGCTTTTATCAAAGTCATTATCGAACGAGGCTCTCTGTAGCCACGCTTTCTCAGCATAATGGTATTACATATTTGAAAGCCTGCCCTTCAGGGCGGGGAGGAGGTCAGTTCTTCAGAGCTGTCGGCGAGGAGCAACTCACAGAGCTTTGTCCTTGCTAAAGGTTCGTCAGATCATCGACTCCAGAAAATATTTGTTGTTGGTTGTAAAATTTCTGTTCTGAGGGACTAAGTCTTTAGTTCAGTAATTGATTTTAATTTTTGTAGAGATAATCACATTGGTAGCGGTAAAGGTGTTGTGTAGTGAGTGAACGAGCCGTCGTTGTAGAGAATCTCGTCAAGGTTTATGGAAGGGACTCTATAGGCGTTGATAAAGTGTCTTTTATAGTCAATAGTGGAGAGATCTACGCGCTGGTCGGCCCTAATGGGAGTGGTAAGACTACTACTTTGAGAATCATATCTACTCTGATTAAGCCTACCTACGGCAGTGTTTACGTGTTTGGGGTAGATGTTGTGAGGGAGCCTCTGCGTGTTAGGTCTATGATAAATTATCTGCCTGAAGAAGCTGGTGCTTACCGTGACTTAACAGGTCTTGATTTCATGAAGTTTATGCTCTCGCTGAGGTTTAGTAGTAGGGAGTTAGGAGATGCGATAGAAGAGGCCGTCAAGATAGCTGATTTAGGCAATTATTTAAGAAAGCCTGTCAGAACGTACAGTAAGGGCATGAAGCGAATACTCGCGGTCAGTACGGTCTTGGCTTCAAGACCTAAGCTACTCATACTTGATGAGCCGACAACAGGTCTTGACGTCGAGAGAAGTCTTTACGTGAGAGACATGATTAGGAAGTATAATGAGCATTATGGAATCACGGTGCTTCTAAGCAGTCACAACATGCTGGAAGTAGAGTACTTAAGTCACAGGGTGGGAGTACTTTATAAGGGGAGATTAATCGCTGAAGGAGCACCAGAACAACTGAAGAAATCTCTGGGTGCTGTGAATTTAGAGGAGGCCTTCATGAAATTGAAAATGGGGCGGGGCGTCGCTGAGTGATGATTGCACAACTAATTAAAAGAGAAGTAAAGGCCTTCATCAAGAATCCTGGTTTCATAATAGGAATTATACTAATGATAAGCTTTTACGGAATATTAGGCAACATCGTTGGTAGTGCTACAAAGTCGGCAGTTGAGGAAGTCATGGAATCAAGCGTTGGATTAGTTTTGGGAGAAGATACTAAGCTCGTTAGAGAGCTGATCAAGTTACTCAATACTACTATGGGAGGTAGAGTCCGCGTTTATAGCTCGCTAGACGAGGCTATCTCAGAGACTGGGGTCGGCATACTGATACCTGCAGGCTTTACTGAAAACGCTACCTCACTCGATAAGCCTGTTGTTTTAGGGGGTGGCGTTAGAGTAACTACTTTTTCATTAACGGGTGCTCAAGCTAGGGCAGGCTTACTAACTACAGTCTCAAACACCATAGAGAGACTACTGCCTCTAGCTATAAGCGCTACTTATAACGTAAGTCTACAACCCCAGAAGCCTGTTTTAGTAAGTGGTAATATATCATTTTATGATAAGAAAATAAGCCAGGAAGAGTTTCTCGCGATCACTGCTCTCATATCATTCACTCCGCTCTTCATCAGCTTAATTCTGGGCATGAATACAACATACGCCTCACAACTAGTGGCTGTAGAGAAAGTAGAGAAGGCTTTCGAGATGTTGTTAGCTCAACCTATCCGCAGGAGAGACATAGTGTTAGCTAAGATATTAGGCGCTTCTGTAGCGTCAGTACTTTTCGGAGCAGTATACTTAGCCGGCATGCTAGCCATGTTTGTCGGCACTACCGGAAGTGTAACAGCTCCCGCAGGTACCGAGCAAGTCTCTCCGATCATTATAACAGTAAATTTACTCGGTCCCGAAATATTAGGCTTGATTGGACTGACCATTGTCATCGGCTTAATATCCTCAGGAGCAATCGGCGTCATAATAGGGTCTATAGTTAGTGATGAGAGGATTGCCGGCGGGCTGGCAACTCCAGTCATGTTAGTCTTCATAGGTATCGGATTTTTAACTATGTTTATGGGTCTCCCACCAAATCCTGTAACGGCTTTTTTGGCAGGCTTAACAATAGTTTCATTGCCGTACATGTACGCAATCTCACTGCTCTCGGGAGAGACAGTCTTAATAACATATTCAATAATTGTTGCAATAGGCATGTGCTCCCTCTTAATATACGTAGCCTCAACAATATTCAACAGAGACATAGTCGTGCTAGGATTGAGAATCTCGTGGAGCAAGAAAACAAAGGAAAGATTATGATTGACTCTTCTGTTTCCCGTCCTAGGTTTTTGTAGGTTTTCCTAGGACGGGAAACAGAAACACACAAGCATTGATTTAGTCAAGCCTCGATAAAGGATTTTATGTTTTAGTTCTAAATCATGAAGGAGAACGATGAAATGATGTCTGAGGTTAGAGTCTCGGTTGTCGTTCCCACATACAATGAGAGAGAAAATATTGATGAGTTGCTAAGCAGGATTAACACGTCATTAAGTGGTGTTGATTACGAGGTAGTTGTAGTTGATGATAATTCTCCTGACGGGACTGCAGAGCGTGTTATAGAACTCTCAAGCATATATCCAGTTAAGCTAGTTAAGAGAGCTGGTAAGTTCGGACTGTCTTCAGCTATCCTAGATGGAGTTAAGGTGTGTAGGGGCGACTACGTAGTAGTGATGGATGCTGACCTCCAGCACCCTCCTGAAGTGATTAAGGACCTCCTGAGCTACGTGGGTGAATGTGATGTAGTTGTCGCTTCTAGATATGTGAAAGGGGGTGGCGTTGTAGGGTTTCCGCTGACGAGACGTGTTATTTCTTTAGGAGCTACGTATATGGCTAGAGTATTAATTCCTCAAGCTAGGAAAGTTAGAGACCCTCTCTCAGGTTTTTTCCTGGCTAAGAAAGAACTCATAGAGAAGACTGAACTTGCAGTACCAAGCGGTTACAAGACACTTCTCGAGATAATATCACAACATAGTGACCTGAAAATATGCGAAGTGCCCTACATATTCCGAGCAAGAGTTAGAGGCAAGTCTAAGCTGAGTAGGAGAGAAATACTTAACTACGTGAAGCAGCTACTCATGATCATGCCTGATTATTACAAGTTTGCTATAGTGGGCGCTTCTGGGGTTTTCGTTAATCTAGGTGTTTTGTGGTTTTTGAGTTACATACTCTTAATACCACACTTCATTTCTTCAATAATAAGTATTGAAGCCTCTCTAATTAATAACTTCGTCTGGAATGATTTATGGACGTTTAAGAAGAGGAGGTTCGGAAAGCGCTGGCGGAGGCTCTTGAAATATCATGGTTCGACGATAGTAGGTATCCTAGCACAGTATGTCGTCTCACAAATCGCTTACTACACGTTATTGAGAGAATCACTGACTTCTCAAGCGCTAGGCGTCTTAACAGGGTTTGTAGCTAACTATCTCATTAGCAAGAAGTACGTGTGGACACAACCTAGACAGACTATGAGGATTGAGTCTCGCCTCTCATCTTAGTCAATACCTTGTTATACAGCATGTTAAGTATTTTCCTCTTATCCTCCATCAAGACCACGTCGCTATAGCCTTGAACAATTAGATTGTGGCTGAATGGACACGGTACTTCTAAGGATGTTATGAATTCTATAGTTATCTCTCCAGACTCTATCTTCTTAAGAACTTCTTCAGCGTGCTGTATGTCCATAGAGTCTTCAAGGACTTCCCTATATGCCTCGACTAGCAGGGGATAGCCAGGAATCTTCTCAGAGATCTTTAGCAGGGTTTCAGAATTTATTTCTCTCCTATTAACGCTTGTCTCGACCCCTCTATAAACTTTGAGGAGTGCTAAGGATCTCTCAGCAACATGTCTAAACTTCCTCTTAAGGATTTCGCTCCTCCTAAGAGCTTTGACGAGAGTTCCTCTAAGCTTGACACTACTTAACGTACTCACTAGATTCTCGACTACTGAGATATCCGTGATCGTGTTTGGAGGGAGTGTCAGCATGAAACCATTATCTGATATAGTTACTCTTACTGGAACACCTAACTCGTTACTGAATACGTGTGCGTAAGCTCTTGACAAGACTTGATTTACTCTTCTGCCGAAGAGGAAATGAAAAATTAAGTTCTGTGAGTTTTCCTCATTCCAGAGCTCTATAAGGAGTTTCTTGTTGGTAGGAACAACTTTACAGACTTTAATTTGCTCCCACACATACTGAGTTATGTATCTAGCTTCTCTCTTCCCTAACTGATACATAGAAGATACTAGCTTAGCAGCTCTCTTCACACCATACTTAGAAATCAGTTCACTTACTAAACCTCTAAAAGCACCTACCTCTAACGCCGAATCATACGTTAGTGGCAATGCCTCAGAAAACCATGAAGGTACTGTAGGTCTTTGCCCTTCAGCGTTTTTAACTATTACTTTAAGACCCTCACTTCTCACAAACATGTATGTCTTGCCTCCCAATACGAAGATGTCGCCGGGCTCGAGAAAACTAACGAATTCTTCTTCTAAGTCGCCTATATACTTGCGTCCTTCAAGAAATACTCTCATCTTAGTTTCGTCAGGTATTGCTCCCGCGTTGAGGTAGTATATCATTCTGGCTGACTTCTTCTTACCGAAAACCCCCTCTTCCTCATCTAACCAGATCTTAGAGTAAACTGGTATGTCGTCAGGTATGTCTTCATACCTGCCTGCTAAATACCTCAACACGCTGAGGAACTCCTCGTAAGTAAGTCTAGAATAGTTATAGGCTCTCTTAATGACCTTGTAAGCTTCTTCAACACGCCATTTCTTCTCGAGAGACATGCCGACAAGTACTTGAGCAAGTATGTCAAGAGGCTTCATAGGTATGTGTACGTTGTCTAGCTTCTTGAGTCTAGCTAAGTACGTAAGAACAGATATTTCAACTAAGTCGTCTCTGTCGACAGCTACTAAATATCCTCTACTTACATCACGCACGTTATGTCCTGAGCGGCCAACTCTCTGTAAGAGTCTCGTGACACTCTTGGGACTGCTTAGCAGTACTACTGCGTCAATATACCCTATATCTATCCCTAGCTCAAGTGATGTGGAGCTAACGACGACCCTCAACTTACCTTCTTTCAGTTTATTCTCTACTTCTAACCTGACGTCCCGACTTAAGGAGCTGTGATGTGCTTCTATCTCGTCTAAATCCTCAACACTATTTCCTGCTAGAATTTTCTTCAGCTTATGAACTACTCTCTCGGTAGAGCTTCTCGTGTTAGTGAATACTAGTGTTGTTCTATGAGAATTAACTATCTTTTTTAATTCTCTATATATAGACTCATTAAGTTCCTCAGCACTAGCAGTAACTATGTTGACTCTAGGCGTAATTACGTGCAGGTCTACCGGCTTAACAAATCTCGCGTCGACTATCACGCAGTCTCTAGAATTACCTGAGTCATCATAACCTACAAGAAACTTAGCAACTTCTTCTAGGGGTGATATCGTGGCGCTCAGACCTATCCTCTGAATCCTCCTGCTTACTAGTTCTTCTAGCCTCTCTATAGTTAGAGTTAGTAAAGCCCCCCTCTTACTTGAGGCTAGTTCATGAATCTCGTCTACGACAACCCACCTAACACTCTTCAGCTTCTCTCTGAATTTCGGAGCTGTTACGGATATAGCTAGTGACTCGGGAGTCGTTATGAGTATGTGGGGAGGCTTAACGAGCATTCTCGCTTTTTCTGTTGGGGAAGTGTCGCTAGTTCTAACACTAATTCTTATCTCAGGTAGGTCTAAACCTCTCTTCTTAAGGGCGTATTCACGTATCTCCAGGACGGGCTGAATTAAGTTTTTCCTCATATCATTATTTAAGGCTCTAAGCGGCGACACGTAGACGACGTACACGTAGTCTTCTAGCAACCCTAACTCGGCATCACCGAGTAACTCGTCTATCACTGGCAGAAAAACTGCTAGAGTCTTTCCTGTCCCGGTAGGAGACGATATCAGTACATTCCTACCCTCTTTTATTTTAGGTATCGCCATTAGCTGGGGAGGCGTGAACTTCCCGAATCTGCTCTTAAACCACTCTATCACGTAGTCTCTTAAATATTTACTTAAGTCACACTCACTAGTGCACTCGCCAACTACCTCAGTCAGTCACTCTCCCCGATATAGTTCTTAACTCGTCAACATAATTAGCTTAAAACATGAGGGTTTAAACCTTCTAAAAACAATCTTTATCTGGGTGTGAGTAGTGATTAAGTTAGTCATAGGACTGATAATAACTTCACTCTTCCTGATCTCAGTTGTGGCAGGGCTTAATGCTTCACAACAACTAAGTCTCGTCGTGAGAGAAGCACTCAAAGAGCAGTTTAGCCCTTTAACAAGATACTTTAATACATCAGACCCTACGTCACTACTCCTGCTAAGCCTAACTATATTCTTTAACAATATGAGGGTAGCGTTCCTAAACATAGTTTTAGGAGTATCTCTAATAGGTCCTGCAGGAATCATGGTAGTCAACGGATTCGTAGTAGGGCTAGTCCTTTCAGCACAGGAAGACATAGCTAGGGGAGTATTGGTCATAATCCCTCACGGAGTCTTAGAGATTCCCGCACTAATTTACTCAGCTGTCTTAGGAACACACCTAGGACTAACGATATTACTGAACATACGTAAGAACCCAGCGAAAATCAAGGAAGTATTTAGAGACGTAATACGTAAGATACCGATAATAGCCTTAATGCTTATCCTGGCAGCACTAATAGAAGTCTTCATCAGCTTGCTAATAGTGGCTCCTCTAGTCAGCAGTTTCTGAGTGGTTGCCCGTGCCCATTAGCTATGCTATTTTAGTTATTTTGGTTGTTTTGGTTTTTCTGGGTACGGGTTCATCCCACCTGGTTATCTCCTTTCTCCCCGCCTACGGTTCCAGGGGTGTCGTAGGGGTCCCCAGAGCCATCGGTGAAGAGTGGTTCACAGAGCCTCGTCCCTCGCCAACGGCTCATCAGCTCATCGGCTCCCAGTCACTAAAACACGTGGATGCTTATATACCTTTACGTCAGCTCCCGAAACCCACATAAATAACCCAAAATAACCAGAAAAACCAAAAACTAAGTAACACGCAGACAGTCTTTCTTGAGGACTTATAACTGGTTACTCCAGTAGTTAATTGATGATGAGAGTCATGCCCGCCGAGTAGATGAAGACCTTCGAGGGTATCTGAACATTACTCCCCTATATTCCTAAGCCCTCAGCTTCTCTTTTTATCGTAGGTTTTTCTGACACTACAGCGTAGACTTTAAGATTCCTTGACTTAATGTAGTTTTCAGGAGAGTTGACGTTTAGTGCTATTATGCGGATATTCTTAGCTTCGGCTTCTTTAGCTATCCTACTCCTCAATAGAGCCATAGGAATGATTAGGTACTTCACACTCAACTCATGGAGCTTGCTGACGTTCGGGTATGGGTTGAGGACTTCAAACCCTATACCTAACCTCTCAAGC
The DNA here is from genome assembly GCA_038843015.1 of Zestosphaera sp. Classification (NCBI taxonomy): domain Archaea; kingdom Thermoproteati; phylum Thermoproteota; class Thermoprotei; order Desulfurococcales; family Desulfurococcaceae; genus Zestosphaera; species Zestosphaera sp. Next base: position 131,864 of record JAWBSH010000004.1, read on the forward strand.
TTAACAGTCTCCAAGACACTCAAGTCATTCATGACAGCCACGAACTCTATGTCAGGTAATTCCCTAGCTATTTGATCTAACTTTTCTAAGACCTCGCAAGTCTTGACTCTAAGCACTACATGCGCTCGAGTCTTTAGTTTAGAGAGGCTTGAGACCAAGCTCATAAGCTTCTCATCAACTTCCTCAAAAGGCTTACCCAGGTAGACCCCGCTTACGTCTCTGTGTTTCTCAATAGTTTGGAGTAATGAGTCAATATCGTCAAACTCAATTACTTCTAAGAGTAGGTGCGGTTCCCCACTTACTATTTTTTCTTCAGCCATTACTTACCACCTCAGTCTTCCAGATTTTATGTCGTTAGTTACTTCCTCAACGTCTTTCACGGTATCTATAGATCTCCAGTAATTGTTTAAGAACTTAACTCCGTAGAGTCTGCCTTCTCTAGCTAATTGAGGAAACGCTGTTTTCTCTATATCGCCTACGTCAGGCAAGTACTCAAAGATGTTGTTCCTCATCACGTAGACTCCAGCGTTTATTAAGTAGTCTTCTATGCTGGGTTTTTCTACGAAGCTCTCAACCCTTCCTACCTCAGATATCTTCACTACACCGTAGGGCGACTTGAGAGGTACTAACGCTATTGATGCTACCGCGTCATCACGGTCTTCTAAAACCTTAGCTAGCTTGCTTATGGGAATATCTGTCAGTACGTCTCCGTTAAGAGCTACGAAAACCTCGTTTCTTAGGTAGGGTTCGGCGTTCTTGATGGCGCCGCCAGTACCTAATGGTGAGTCTTCTATGACATAAGTTACGCTAACACCGAATCTCTTGCCAGACCCGAGAAACTCGATGAGTTTCTCGTACCTGTAGCCAGCCAAAATAATCACTGTAGTAATGTTATTCGCTTTAAGCCACTCAAGCTGCCACTCAATGATGGGCTTTCCAGCCACCTCAACGAGAGACTTAGGAATCTCTTCTGTTAAGGGTCTTAACCTTTTGGCTAAGCCCCCTGCTATGATTGCGGCCTTCACGTAAGACCCCAGTAAGATATCGTTAAGATAAAATAAGGTTTTAAGTCTAGAAGCCTTTATGAAGAGATTTAAAGTGGGCTGATTTAGCTATGTGTAGTAGAGCTTGCAGAAAAAGCATATCACTTCATTTACTTTGACTTCATTTTTTATTATCTTTAGTGAGTATTCTTTAACGTATGTAGCATACTCGGTATTTTCTAGAAGTTTCTTAACTAGCCTCTTATTAGACCTTCTCTCAGCCAAGTAGTTAGAGACTGCTGCAGGAGCTATGCCGAGCAACTTAGCCGTCTTATAAACACTCAAGCCATAGTCTCTAACCATAGTTATAGCTAGGGCAGCCCTAACAGCAGGCATCAACTCCTTCGTAGTTCTCTCACATTGTGGAGGACTCAAATTACTCACTAAGTGTTGAGTGTATGAGCCTTATTAAATATTAACGCCGTGAAAGTTGCAGAACCTCCTTAACACAAGACTCAACACATTCTCTAAACTCGTCGCTGGTCCTGAAGGAATACTCCGAACACTTCTCTCTACAGAAGCTCACGGCATGAGTTCTTGCCCTATTATCTGTGAATTCATTAATCATTTAAAGCACCTTGCTAGATTCCCCGTAGATTGTTAGCTGAACATCAGGTTTTAAGTTTTCTTATTTTAGTGTCTTAAAAATTCGCGATCTTTGTAGAGGTCTGACCACGCTTGTTGCGCTTATTATTAGTCTTACTAGTTTATATTTAGTGGCGCTTAACTTAGGTGATGCTGTAGTGAAGTATGTGGTTAGAGCGAAGATAGAAGTTGCTGGTGTGGTTGAGAAGCCAGACATTATTGGCGCTATCTTCGGGCAAACAGAAGGTTTGTTTAGTCCTGAATACGACTTAAGAGAACTCCAAGATAAGGGTAGGATAGGCAGGATAACTGTCGAGGTTAAGCAATCTGATAGCAAGACTGTCGGGGAGATAATAATACCGTCAAATCTCGATAAAGTTGAGACAGCCTTGATAGCGGCCCTGATAGAGACTGTAGATAGAGTTGGCCCCTACACTACTAAGATTAAAGTCGTGGAGATAATTGATTTGAGGCAAGAAAAGCTAAAGAAGGTGATAGAGAGAGCTAAAGAAATACTGAGAGACATAATGCAGGAGAAGGCTGTAGATATCAAGGAAGTCTTAGCACAGATTAGTGAGGCCGTAAAAGTAGGTGAGATTATTGAGTACGGGCCTGAGAGGCTGCCTGCAGGTCCTGAGGTAGAGACTTCAGACACTCTCATAATAGTTGAGGGGAGGGCAGACGTAATAAATCTTCTCAAGTACGGCTATAAGAACGTGATAGCTGTTGAGGGAGCTAAGGGCGAGATCCCGAAAACTCTCATCAACTTAGCTAACAACAAGAAAAAAGTCTTGGTGTTTGTTGATGGCGATCGTGTAGGTGCTATGATAGCTAAAAACCTAGCTAATGTGATCAGGATAGACGCAGTAGCTAGAGCTCCTAGCGGGCGTGAAGTCGAGGAGCTCACGGGTAAGGAAATCCAGAAAGCGCTGAAGAATGCAGTACCCTTACAAACCTTCCTTCAGTCGTTGGCAGCTGAAATTACACCAGCTAAGGCAACGACTGCCGAGACTGGAGTGACTGAAGCTACCACTATTCAAGTTCCTGAGACTGAAGCTATCCCTAAGACTGTTGAGGTTTTAGAGACTTATATGATACCTAATAAAGTCCTTGACGTAATAAACAGCTTGAAGGGCACGCTAGAAGCTCTCTTATATGACGAGAATTGGAGTGAGGTAGATAAAATACCTGTGAAGGACTTAGTCGATTATATATTGACTACTGAGAAGTCCGTCTATGCGATAGTTATGGACGGCGTCGCCACACCCAGACTGATTGATGCGGCGGCAGTCAAGAACGTAAAGTTCATATTGTGTTATAGGGTAGCTACCATAACGAAGAAACCTGCTGACTTAATTATCTTAACTTTTGACGAGCTACTTCAGTAGGTAAGGCCTCACTTCCTGCTGAGAAAGTCTGCGAGTGTTTTTCCTCTAGGGGCAGTTAGTTGTTTTTCTGTGATGCCAAAATACGATAATATCCTGAGTGCAGCAGGTATTACCTGATGAGTCACATAGTACTCGACGTCAATGTCTTGCGGCTTGGCTTCTATGTATGGCCTTGCCCTAGAAGATATGCCGCCCGAACCCTTAACTATCACGTAGCCTATCTTACTGCCTACATCTACTCTCACACCAAGCTTCTCGAGCCTCTTAGCTGCAGTTACGTGCGGCGCCTCTACCTCATATTCCTCAGCCTTCTTAGTGAGAGTTTTCCATATGATTAGCTTCTCTAAACTTACTTTATTAGTTCTCAGTTCTTCTATGATTCTCCTGACATAGTTTACTGCCTCATTGACGTTCTTAGTTGTTAGCACGATCTTAGCTACTTCTTCTTGAACGTCTTTAGCTATGTCAGTCCAGTCGCCTCTCACAGCCTCAAAACCTACGATGTCTATTCTACCGTCTTCTGTTAACCCTACATATCTCTTCTTAGCTTCAGTGAAGAAAACTCTCTTATATATCTTGTCTACTTTAATCTCAAGACCTAACTCCTCATACACTTTGCTAATGAAGCTGTTTACTAGGTCTCTCACGTAGCTAACGAAAAGAGAGTCTGTATCGCCGTACACGACTTTCAAGCCCAGCTTCCTAGCTAAGTCGATAGCTTTAGATATTGTTCTCCTCCCTAAGGCAGTTATGCTCTCAGCACCCTCTTTAAAATACCATCTTGCCCCGACCCAACCCATATAGCCGTAAGACGCGTTAGCGAGAATCTTGAGTGCTCTCTGTCTTTCGTCAAGGATCCTATACTCAGGGCTTTCAGGGTCTAACTTCTTCATTAAGGAACGTATCTCGGCCCTCAACTTGAGTAGTGTCGTGAGGACATTCTTGTAGAAGCCCGGCGGTTCTTTAAGAAACTTGTAGCCTAATTCCTCAATCAGGTAACACGTTGATTCGTCACAATCTCCCGTAACGAAAGTGTCGGGGCTCACGTTATACTTGATCATTAGGTTTGGGTACATGGAGGTGAAGTCCAGCACTACTATGTCTTCATGCACACCCTTAACAGGCTCAAGCACTATAGCGCCTTTATAGGGCTCGTAAGGTCTCTCAACTCTATTAGGTATGAGTTCTCCGTATTTAACCGCCTCACGCATCAGGTACCACTCAAGCCTATACCCAACAGAAGCAGCGCCGACTTGGTCTAGAGGGAGTCCTGTCAGGTTAGATAACTGGATCGCGAAGGGGAGGAACTCCCTAGCTAGTAGTAGCGTAGAGACAGCGTCGTCTCTCGCATACTTAATCAAAATATTTCTAAGTTCTTTATTGTCCCAGTATCTAGGTATCTCATGCCACGGTATTAAAACTCTTTCAGATTTCTTCATTACTCCCAGGTAGTCAGCGACTTCATCAAGAGATTTTATCTTGACTTCAGGTATTTCTTCAGCGAAGTTGTATAAGTCTACGTGTAGTCTGCCGGGAACTGATATATGCCCGTAAGCTGACTGGCGAGGAATCCCTCCCTTAACCCTCCCTACATCAAGTCTTACCTTAAGTACCTGAGACCTCTGGAGGAGGTATTGCCAGTCAAACATGTTAGAGTTATACCCTACTATCACGTCTGGGTCGTACTCGTTAACATACTTCACAAACTCTTCAATTAGTGTTGCGTCACTTTCTCCGTCTTCCTTAGTTAATACCTTGACTTCTCCTTCATCATTAGCTACGGCTATGATTATCACCGGATTTTTCTCAGGCATGAGAGACCCTAGAGGACTGTAGACTTCTATGTCGAAAGCGAGGATCTTAAGTTTCGGGGGCCTTGAATCTTCTAGTCTATTGAGTTCTCCTCTTAACATGTAGGTGTTTTTTACCCTGAAACTACCTGAGGGTACTTCATCGACTTCAGCTTCATACCAGCTACAAGGGGAGACGTCTTTATCTAGTATGTAACGCATAGAGAACCTGATGTCTGCTTCAAGGAATTCGGTGATGCCGTCTATCTTAGTGACCTCTTCTCTATACTCGCGTACGGCTTCAGGAATTACCGTAGTTATCTTGAGTGTTCTGACTGGCTTGCCATAATACCTCTTAACAGTCTCACTCACGTCTATTATGGGAGACTTAGGCTTGCTTAAAGTCTTCACCTTCCTCACAATACTCTCTACGTCAGCACCTTCCTTCAAGAGGGCGTAGAAGTACGGTCTGAAGGAAGAGTCTTTAATAAGTATGGGTTCGGAATTCTCGTTAAGACCCCAAAGCATTATCACCGGTAAGTTATTTTCGACTTCATAACTCACGTCAATCAAGTAAAACTTGAGTCTCATGCTTACTCCATAATGTAATTGTTTAGGAGGTAATAATTCTGAAGAAATATTCTTAAGTAGTGATGAGAGTATTTGAGACTTTCTTATACTGAAATACTTAAATGCGGCGTCTTTATTTAAGAATTGAGGCGGAGTCTATGAGTAATTCTAGAAGTTTGAGAGTGTTTGTTGCTGAGTGGCCTGAGAATCAGTTTTTTAATTTGGCTTTTGAGGAAGTCTTCTACACCGAATCTAAGCAACCTACACTTCGTTTCTGGCGTAATGATAAGGTAGTGGTTATAGGGAGGTTTCAGTCTCCTCCACTTGAGATTAACGCTGTTGAAGCTAGAGACCTCGGTATTAAGTTAGTGAGGAGATTTACTGGCGGTGGTGCCGTGTATCATGACTTAGGCAACGTGAATTACGCACTTACTTTACCGGGCTATAACCTCAGTATTGAGGAGTCTTTTAGTGTCGTTGGGTCAGCCGTCGTCGAGGCTTTAAGTAGCTTAGGAGTTAATAAAGTGTATTACCGCCCTCTAAACGATATAGAAGTTGATGGGCTGAAGGTGTCTGGCATGGCTGCGTGCAGGTCACACGATAGGGTGTTCATACATGGAGCTATGCTAGTCTCAAGTGACATATCGATACTCTGGAAGGTCCTCAAGATTTCTAGAGAGAAACTCTCTGACAAGAAGTTTACTCAGAGTAGGGTTAAGAGAGTAACTACAGTTAATGAAGTACTTGGAAAGACCGTGAGACCTGAGGAACTCTATAAAGCGATTTCAGAAGCGTTGAGTAGGAAGTTAGGTCTTGAGATTGAGTGGAGTGAGCCGCAGAAGAGTGAGTTAAAGAAGGCTCTCGACCTCTACAAGAAGAAGTACGCAACGCTTGAGTGGAACCTTAAGTACGTTGATGAGGTAAGAGACCTGGTCAGCGATGAAGAATATGAAGCATTGAAGGAAATCGCAAGACCTTCAGAAAAACAAGAAAAGTTTATTGAGGTGTTAGGTCTTGAGTAAAGCCTTGATAGTTTGTGGTGAGAAGAAACACGCTGGCGGTAAGATAGTTAAAGTATGTGTTAAAATCTTTGAGGACTTAGTAAAGGGAGTCGTGATTTCAGGAGATTTCTTCGTGGACCCTGCAGAAGACTTCGAAGAACTTCTTCAAGAACTCGCTAAGATTGAAGTAAAGAGAGAGGAGGTGACTGCCTTAGTCAGTGAGTTGTTGAAGAAGAAAAAACTAGACTTTAGTGGCATAACGATGGAAGACGTGGTGGAAGTCTTGTCTAGGGTCCTGCAACAAAATCAAGAAAGTTTTCTCAAGGACTTCTCTTCATGAGGTTAGGTAGCCAGAGAATTAGTTGTGGGAACAGTATCAGCAAGACTAGGACGCTGAACACGGCTATCAGTAGAGGGATGCTCTCCTTACCTATGTCCTCAAGCTTAGCACCACTTATTCTGGACGTTACGTAGGCGTTGACAGCTACTGGCGGGGTTACTTGACCTATCGCTAGATTTATAGTCATTAAAACACCGAACCATATCAGGTCCCAGCCAAAGTGATTTATTATCGGTAGCATTATCGGTAGGAATATGTAGTAGATCGAGATAGCGTCAAGGAACATTCCAGCAAACAACAGTATCACCATGAACAACAACATCACAAACAGAGGTTCTTGAGTGAGGCTTAGGGTCCACCCTACAGTAGCTTCCACTAACCCTGCTGTCTGTTCTGCCCACGAGAAGAGTCCTGCGAATGCAACAACGAACATGACTACTGAAGAAACCTCGACTGAGTCAGCTAGTATCTTTATTACGTCTTTCAGGGTTATCGTTCTGTAGACTACTAAACCTAAGAATAGGCTGTAAGCTACCGCGACTACAGCTGCTTCTGTTGGTGTGAAGACACCTGCGTATATGCCGCCTAATATTATTATTGGCGCTAAGAGCCCTGAAATAGATTCTTTGAAAGTTATCCAAACTTCTTTTGGAGAAGGTTTTTCAGACCCTCTGTACCCCCTCCTCAAAGAAATTAAATAAGCGGTCACAGACAACACGGCTCCTAAGATGAGTCCAGGTATTACTCCAGCAATGAAAAGAGCTCCTATGGATACATTGAGGATAGTTCCGTATATTATGTAAGCGACGCTCGGTGGGATAATTATGGAGAGACCGGCCACCGTAGCAACTAGAGACGCTGAGAATGCCTTTCCATAGCCTGCCTTGATGAGATAGGGTATCAGGATGACCCCTATTGCAGCGGCAGACGCGGGTCCGGAGCCCGATACGGCTCCCCAAAACGTACCTATGAGAACTGTCGCTATTGCAAGTCCTCCAGGCAACCAACCCACGAGCGCTTTAATGAACTTGGTAATCTTCTCAGCTACACCAGCTTTCTCCATAACTATTCCAGCAAACACGAAGAATGGTATTGCGAGGAGCGGGAACTTAGCTATGTTGCCGTAGAAGTTAGGTGCTATGACGCTCACGCCATAATTGTAGTACCATATAGAGAATATTGATGCCACGCCTAAAGCAGTCCCTATAGGGGCTCCAGTCAAGAGTATGACTATAAAGATCAGAAGTATTAATATGGAGGGGCTTATCACTTAGTCCTCACCCGTATAATACGTTGCGTTATCCTAGCAGTCACGGCTAACGAGCAGAGTAACATGCCCGTATAGTATACCCACATCGGTATGTCTAGAGCCATGCTAGACGTGCGGTAGACGGTTATTTCTCTGTATATTAACACTGATGTCAAGTATATTACCACGATAAAAACAGAGAGACTTAAAACTAGACCCAAGGTTGTTAGGAATTTCTGGATATTTTGTGGTGTCTTCTCTTTAAGGAAATTCATGCTTAGGTGTGAGCCTCTCTTAAACGCTATAGCTATGCCTAGTAGAGTTACCCAGACAAAAAAGTTTACTTCTACTTCTTCTATGAAGGCTAGTGAGGCTTTTAGAAGATATCTAGATAACACGTTAATAAAGGCTACTAGAAACATTAAAAATAAGAGTATCGCTGACACGTATTCCTCGATATTGCTGGCGAGTGTTGTGAGAACCTTGTTCTTCCTCATCATGTTGACCCCAAATATATCTATCTCACAGGATTTCTCTACACGATATTCCATTAAAAAATCATGAGCTAAGACGTGGGTATCTGGACCGTTATGCCGAGTTTGTTTCTTATGTCATTGATTGCTGCTTGAACTAGTTCATTACCAATCGTAGGGACCCACTTACTATAAACGCCAGCCATTTTCTGTTTGAAGGCTTCCCTCTGTTCTGCACTAAGGAACGTTACCTCCATGCCTTTACTCTGTAGGTAGCTTATAGGGTCTGTTATTTCTGGTGTGTATTTGAATTCATTCTTCAGAATGTTTAATGCTGTGCCGTCATCTAGTCCTACCCTAGCCATCGCTTTCTGCCACCTAGCAGCTTTCCTTGCAGCTTCTAAGATTATTTGTTTTGTGTTCGCGTCGAAAGACTCCCACGTATTCTTGTTTACAGCAAAGATTAGTGGGTCTATAGCATAATTCCATATCGTTATGTATTTATGGTATTCCCACAGTTTATAAGGTATTATCACTATGTTTATGGGGTTTTCTTGACCATCAACTACTCTTTGCTGAAAAGCCGTTAAAGCGTCGGCCCAGTTCATTTGCGTAGGGTCTGCTCCTAGTGCCTGGAAAGTGTCTATGAATATAGGAGACCCAACAACTCTTATCTTAAGACCAGCCAAGTCTTCCGGCTTAGTTACTGGTTGCTTCCAATTAGTTAGTTGTCTAAAGCCGTTTTCACCCCAAGCCAGTCCTATTACCCCGTAACTCTCTAATATCTGCAGTATACGTCTCCCCGCTTCTCCTTCCACGACCGCGTCTACTGCCTTGTATATATCTCCTTTGCTTCCTCCTTCAGGGAAGAAGAAGGGCAGTATAAATAGATTTAACTCCTTAACAACAGGAGCCCAATTAATCACTGAACCAATAGCAAAATCAGCGACACCCTGTGATAAGAGCTGAAATTCATTTGTTTGTTGTCCAGCAAATAACTGACCAGAGAAATATACTCTTATCTTAATTCTACCGTTTGTTCTATTATACACCTCATCGGCAAACATTTGAGCAGCCTGACCCCACGGGGACTGAGGACCTACGACAACACTCAACTTATACTCTTTTTCAGGAAGTGTCGTAGGTGTTGTAGTACTTTGCGGGCTCATTAAGGACGGAACTACTAAAGCAATGACAGCTGCTACAACTATTATAACAATACCTATGCTAATAATATAAACAGATTTCATTTATTACACCACATGGGGAAATCGTTTCTATAAGTTATAAAAATTAAGTACTTTTTAGTCAGAAAAAGATTTGGCCTAGATAGTTAAAATTAAGCGAACTATGTCTCGGTTCGTAATACTGCTAGAAAAATACTTGATCAAGTTATTAGTTAAGCTAATCACGTAAGAACCCTCTACATCAGTACATTTAGCATTACTTATTAGAAGTTTTAAGAAAGTAGTTAAATCACTATTGTAAGAGGTCTCAATTTCTCTCCATAAATCGTCGTATTCCTCGAGCTTAGTCTGAGATTTAATCCCTAATAGGAGACCTAGCTTCTCAACAGGTAAGCCTGACTCTATATGAGCAACGTATAGGAGTTCTCTCATCTTGTCTTGAGAGATCTGTCTTAGTAACATCTGACTTGAAGACATCTTATCTAGTAATTTTATAGCGTTCTCGCAATCGATTACGGGAGTTTTAGGTCTTACAGTCTCTCTAACTAGGGAGATCAAGGAAATACAAGAATCAAGTGTTTTAGATAAGTTGACACTTACTTCCTCACTCAATTCACGCCCAACTAGGTATAGTCCCAGCCTAACATAATTAATTGATTCGAGAAGAGTTTTAGTCTCGCTTACGCTTCTCTCAATGAGCTTTAAGCGCCTGTCAGTAACCCCATCTAGTAAGTACGTGAAGAGGTTGGCATAGAAAGTTAGAGAATCTACTGCCAGCACATACAGTAAAGGCTTTCTGCCCCTCTCGCCGTAGCTATGTGACTTGCCAGTCATTCTTATTATGCCATACTTTAGTAGTGTCCTGAAATGCCTATCTACCGTAGTTTGGGGAACTCCGCTCAAAGCACTCACGTAGTCGAGTATTTCGTTCTTCGTGTAGGGTCTGCCGTCCAGCATCTTATAAATTATCAAGAACCTGATCGGATTGCCTAATGCTTTAAAGTGCTTAAATAAATGCTTGCCCTGCTTGCTGATTAAGCTCGCCACTAGCAACACCTCTACTTTACAATTTCAGAGAGTTCCTTCTCTAATGCTCTTAACTTCTTTATGACCTCTTCTATGCTGCCCTCAGGTTCAGGCAAGAATATGACTCTACAGGGGAGTGCGGTAATCAACGTCTTTTTCTCTGTAAGTGATGTGAACCTAAATAACGGGAGTGCTATCAACAATCCTCTATTGACGTCTTGAGGGATATCATTCATATCTAGATTCTCTAGTATGTAAATATTTTTTCTCAACAATATGTCATGACCTAATAAAGCCGTATACTCTTGCATTCTAAGAATGTTTATGAATTCTTCGTCTATGTTAGTGTATAGGCTGAGTGAGCGGTGTTCTATGGTTCTATCTATAGATATAGCGTCAATACCTATGAAGGGGGGTTCAAGCTCGTAAGCTATGAACTCGATTAGACTCTTTGATAAGCCGGGAAAGCTCATGTACTTCTGGTTGTCACGACACCAATATTTTGACATTCCAGTCTTAAATAATAGAGCTGGTCTACGTTCCCTAGACAATTCAGCGAATTCTCCTAAGTTTATTTTATTTCTGACTTCATCTAGCGTGAGAGATTTCTTTGAGTAGTCTCTTTCTGCGTGAATTATTAGTGCTTCTCTAATAAAGAAGTCTATGGGCATATTAGTAGGGTCGACTGTTTGGTACGCGAACGTTGACGGTAAGTCCATGTGTGTGCCTAAGTGTAGCTCGAACCTTATACTGTTGCTTAGGTATTTAAAGAGTTTCGTGCCACTTAAGAGTAAGTCATGACCTATTAGTTCTAAGCTTATCTCAGCTGACTTGGGCTTAGGTATCTTAATCTCGTCGCCTTCAAGACATAGAGGTGCTGTTAAATCATATACTCTCATATAATCATCCATAATATACGACTTTTAAGACTTTAAATCTTTTACATGCAGTCGCGAGTATTTTTTGGTGTATTACATGAGTGACTTAAGTCAGGATAAGTTGTTGAGTTTCTACGAGACTATGTTGAAGATCCGAATATTTGAAGAGACTGTAGCTAAGCTGTTTTACAGTAGTGAGATACCTGGCTTCATACACTTATACATCGGCGAGGAAGCTATAGCTACTGGAGTAATCCACGCGCTGAGAAGAGACGACTACATTGTCAGCACTCACAGGGGTCACGGACACATAATAGCTAAGGGGGTCGACTTAAAGAAGTTAATGGCAGAGCTGTACGGAAAAGAGACTGGCCTCAACAAAGGTAGGGGAGGTTCTATGCATGCCGTAGACGTGAGTATAGGCGTTATGGGAGCTAACGGAATAGTCGGGAGCGGAATAGGTTTAGCAGCGGGTGTCGCTCTAGCTATAAAGTATAGAGGTAAAGATAACGTCGTAGCAGCTTTCTTCGGTGATGGAGCTTCAAACACTGGAGTCTTCCACGAAACACTAAATATGTCTTCTATATGGAAGCTTCCTGTACTCTTCGTGTGTGAGAATAACATGTACGCTGCAACAACACCTGTCAAGAAGTCCTTGTCAGTTGATAGAGTTTCTAAGAGGGCATCAGCATATAACATCGAGGGAGTCACTGTAGATGGGACAAACGTTGTTGAGGTATACGAGACTGCCGAGAAACTCGTTAAGAAGATAAGAGGCGGTGAGGGGCCCGCGCTACTTGAAGCCCTGACACTCAGGGTAAGAGGGCATTTCGAGGGAGACCCGCAACACTACAGACCTAAGGATGAAGTTGAAGAGTTCTTAAGAGAAAGAGACCCGATAGTGAAGTTCCGTGAGTACCTAATTAGTGAGGGGTTCCTCAACAAAGAAAAAGATGAGGAGATAAAGTCTAGGGTAGAGAAAGAGGTAGCCGAGGCTGTAGACTTCGCTCGGAGTAGTTCCTATCCAAAACCAGAGACTGCTTTAGATTACGTGTATAGCGAAAACAAGCTAGAATATAAGGAGCCCTCCCAGGGAAATAGAATAATAACCTACGTAGAAGCAGTCAGAGAAGCGCTAGACTATGAGATGACACTTCACGACGACGTGATAGTTCTGGGTGAGGATGTAGTAGCTGCCGGAGTATGGGGAGTTACTAAGGGTCTAGCAGCTAAGCACGGTGCTGACGTGCGCGTCATAGACACCCCAATCTCTGAAGACGGCTTCACTCTAATCGCCGTAGGTGCTGCGATGGCCGGGCTTAGAGTAGTTGTAGAGCATCGTTTCGCTGACTTCCTCTACCTGGCCATGAACGCCATATTTAATCATGCAGCTAAGTTAAGGTACATGAGCGGGGGTCAATTCAAGATACCCATCTTAGTGCGCGCCGCGATAGGCGCTGGAATCTCGGCTGCCGCTCAACACTCATCAACGAACGCGTCAATGTTTGTTAATCATCCTGGCTTGAAGGTAGTAGCTCCAGCCACTCCCTACGACGCTAAAGGACTTTTCCTCGCTTCGATACGTGACGGCAATCCAGTCATATTCTTAGAACATAAGAAGCTTTACAGAATGAGCGGGCCGGTGCCGGAGGAGGAGTATGTGATACCTCTCGGTAAGGCAAGTATTAAGAAAGAAGGCAGTGACGTGACTATAGTTACTTATTCTTATATGCTACATGAAACTCTTGAAGCAGCTAAGGAACTTAGAGAGAGATACGGTATTGACGCAGAAGTAATCGACTTAAGGACTCTCTACCCGCTAGATCGTAAGACCTTGAGAGAGTCTGTTGAGAAGACTATGAAGTTAGTTGTAGTTGACGAGGGTTGGGGACCTTGCGGTATCTCTTCAGAAGTTATAGCTACTGTTGAGGAGGAGGCTTTCGGCTACCTAGACTCTAGGCCTGTAAGAATCAACGCAGGCCACGCACCAATACCCTTCAGTCCAACACTAGAGAAAGAGATCCTGCCTAATAAAGACAAGATAGTCAAGTCTATTCTAGCAATGTTCAAGAGGTGATTGTAGTGGTTATAGAAGTAAAGATGCCCAAGCTAGGCCTAACCATGGTTGAGGGGAGAATAATTGAGTGGTTGAAGAAAGTCGGAGATAGAGTCGAAGCTGATGAAATCATAGCAACCATAGAGACTGAAAAACTTGTCGGGGATGTCAAGGCACCGGCTTCAGGCTTCCTAGCTAAGATACTCTACGAGGAAGGTAGTAAGGTTAAGATCAATGAAACGATAGCCCTGATAGCTGAGAGCAAGGAAGAGTTAGAGAGGATCATTTCGGGAGTGCCTACACAACCAACTCCTACGATATCTGAAGGAAAGGCTGAGATGGCAGGAATTTCTGGAGTTGTTCAAGCCAAGCCTGTAGGTAAGGTTAGGGCGACTCCCGCCGCAAGAAAACTGGCTGAAGAATTAGGGGTTAGCTTAGATGATGTATGGAGGCATTTTCCAGACAGGGAAATAATATCTCAGGAAGAAGTTAAAGCTTACGTAGAGAAGATAAAGAGTGTAGCTCCCAAGGTGGTTGAAGCAGGCCTGACAGTGCTTGAGGAGAGGACTCTAAGTCCTATGAGGCTTAGGATAGCTGAAAATCTGATTAGGTCTGCTAGAGAGATGGTTTTGACTACTATAACTATGGAAGTCAACGCAGACAGGTTAGAAGAACTTAGAAATGCGTTACCTAAAGACAGGAGACCTTCGGTGACTGCCTTCATTGTGAAGGCGTTAGCTAGTGCTCTGAGAGACTACAGAGAATTTAACGCGAGCTTAGAAGGTAATAAGTTGAGGATATATAGAGACATAAACGTTGGTGTGGCAGTAGCTCTTGAAGGAGGGTTAATCGTTCCAGTCGTAAGGAACGCTGATACTAAGACGGTATTTCAGATATCCGCGGAGCTAGAAGAATTAGCTAAGAAGGCTCGTGAAGGCTCTCTAAGCTTAGAAGAAGTGGCGGGTGCGACGATAACGGTCTCTAATCTAGGCATGTATGATGTTGATGTTTTCACACCTATTATTTATCCAGGGCACGTAGCGATACTGGGTGTTGGCAGAATACACGACAAGGTAGTCGTAGAGCCCACCAAAGGGTTCACTACGAGAAAGTATCTCGTACTGAGCCTCACGTTTGACCACAGAGTAACTGACGGTGCACAAGCCGCTCTCTTCCTGAGGAAGGTCAGGGAATACATCGAGAATCCATACCTACTGGTAGTGACGGGCTGAAATACACCTAACTATAAGCATGTCTCACGTATTTTATGACTTCCTCAGCGATCTTCTCTGATTTCATGTATGTTGCGTCCATGTTTAGGTATTCCCAAGCACCGAACCTTCCGTTTATGAATACTCCCAGCTTCCTTAATTCCTCTTCTGCTTTCTTGAGTATTTCAGGCCTGTTTTTGTCGTATATTATGTAGGCGTCCCTCCAGCGCCATACTTTGCTGACCTCAAGTTCAGGATTCTTTACTAGACCTATCTCTAGCAAGTCTTCGTAAGACTTCCTAACTAACTGGTCTTCAGGCACTGACCTCAGCTCGTCTTCGTTCTTGAAAGAGACTTCAGCTATTATGGAGGCTCCCTCAGGCGGCGCGTTACTTCTAGAGAAATTACTTAATACTGCTATCCTGTGTGGTAGGTGTTTCTTGTCTGGTAGGTATACCCAGTGGTAAGGTCTTACCTCACCTTTGATTCCCAGCCCTACTACAGCTATCGGTACTGACCTCAATTTCTCGAGGTCATTACTTAATCCTCCTAGAATTTCTTTGAAGGTATCACGTGATCTCTTTAATGATGCTGTATACACGACGGAGACACACTCAAAACAGTAGTCTCTAGTCTCTACTAACAGTCTATCCCTGCTTGAGAAGCTAACTCTCTTTACTTCCTGATTAGTAAGTACCTCAACTCTCTTACTACTCAGTATCTCGCTAAGTAATCCTTGCACGAGTGCTTCAATACCTCCTGATGTGGGGTAGTAGAAAGTGAGCTGGTGTGTGTACCCCTCTACGTTAATCCCTACAGCACTCATTATTATCTCCTTAATCGGCGGTGTAGGTACTCTGCCCTCAACCCATTCGAGAGTTATCTCGCTTAAGTCTGTCTTCCATATCTTTTCGTTGTAGGGTATTAGATACTTGCTAGCTATACCTTCACCAAACACGTAGGGTAGCCACTCAAGAAAGTTTTGAGGTTCTCTCAACTCATTCTTTAGTCTCTTAACATACGCTTCTACGGCACCCCAAACACACTCGAATCTCTCTTCTGGCGGGAGGTCGTGCAAGCCGTTCTCGAAGGGGTACTTAACGTATGTGCCCTTATAATATACTTTAGTATTTCTGTAGTGCTTCACATGATTACCCTTAAGAAAAGAGAGCATTTCTTTGAGTTTATCGAGGTGTTTACTGAATATTATGTGTGAGCCGCCAATATCGAATAGGTAACCACCTAACATCTCACTCTTAAGTAGTCCGCCGACCTTGTTGCTAGATTCTAACACTGTTATCTTCAGGTCCTCTCTTCTCCTCAGTAAGTGGTATGCGGTGGAGAGCCCTGCTAGCCCTCCACCAACGACACACACTCTCTTATTACTCAACCTACGTCCCTATGCCTGAATACTTTCTTAAGCTCCTCACCAACTTCTACTAAGAATATCTCTATGTGTGGCCTCACAACACCTCTAACTAGATGACCTCCCTTAACTCCCAAGTCTCTTCGACTAAGTGTTACGTGAAGGTGGGTGAAGACCGTGCCGTTGCTTCTCAGTAAGTAATTGCCTACTAGTGAGACTACCTCGATCATCCCTTCCTCACCCGAGTCTATGAATTCCGTCACGTAGGTTGAGGTTACTGGGTTGAAGTACCCTATTTCGGCTTTCTTAAGGCCGCCGATCCCTATCATGAAGCCTCCCTTAAGTCTTTCCTCAAGTATTATTCTCTCTATAGTGTCGGGGAGTATAGAACCTTCCTCTAGCTTGACAGCCTTAATCAACTACTTCACCTACTTATGTGTATTAGTTAAGTTTTAATAATTTGTTTCTAGATATTGTAGTTGGTGTGTTTAGTGAGTAAGGTGTTCTCGACTGGAGTAAACCCTCTAAATATCGCTCTACCTGCTGGGATACCTTACGGGTCATTAACTCTGCTCTTAGGTCCTGGAGGCGTTGGTAAGTCTGTGATGCTCGCCAACTTATCGTGGAATTTCTTGAGAGACTCTAAGAATGCGGTAGTTTACGTGACTTTCGATGATTCTCCTGACGCTCTGCTCGCTCTCTACGACTACTTCAAGTGGGATGTTAGCAGGTATGTTAGTGAGGGTAGGTTCAAGATAGTAGATTGCTTTAGCTTTAGGTTAGGTCCATTCAAGAAGTCTGTCGGCGGGGTTGTTAGGGAGTTGGAGGTTAGAGACCTTAATTCTCTAATATATGCTGTGAGTGACGCGTCAAGCCCTACGAGAGGCTCTACGATGGTCTTGATAGACTCACTCAACGAGTTGATTCTAAAGTTTGAGGTTTCTCAGTTTCTAGACTTTATAAAGAGTCTTCGAGCAATAGTCGGTAAGGGCTTGGGGAACATAGTTATTGCCACAATACACACGACAACAGAGACGTTTCAGGAAGTAGTTAACTACTTAGAGTACCTAGTTGATGGAGTTATTGAGACTAGGTTCAACCCCTCACTCATGGAGTACGGGATACCGGTCAAGGAACTCTTAGTTAGGAAGATGAGGGGCGTGCCAACAAACCCTGTGTGGATACCCTACGTAATAAGTAGTGAAGGAATAGCTGCAGTAGACCCTCAAAAACTAGCCAAGGTACTACAAGAGAAAGTGAGGGAAGTAGAGAGCCTGAAGAAGATGCTCTCAGGTAGTGAAGATTGAGAGTAACTATAACAGTAGAACCAACATGCAATCTCTGCGGAGAATGCGTAAACTACTGTCCAACAAAAGTCTACAGAATAGAAGAAAACAAACTCATATACGAACAAGAAAAATGCATATACTGCAAAGCGTGCGAACCACTATGCCCGCAAAAAGCAATAAAAGTCAAAGCAGAACACAACACACTAAAACATAAACAAACAACAATTACGAAACACTTTTAACCCTCGAATAAAAAGAAATAATAGAGCCGGGGTCGCCTAGCCTGGTAGGGCGCCGGCCTGCTAAGCCGGTGGGGGAACACCCCGCGCGGGTTCAAATCCCGCCCCCGGCGCCACCCCTCATAAACACCCACGATACCCTCCACAGGACCAACGTACTTATCCCCATGGTATAGGTAGAACCTACCCTTCACAACTTTAACCCTCCAGGTAGAGGGCATTGGTTACCCCCGCGATGTGGATACACCTTCGAGGTATAAAAAGTATATTGAGAGACTTGATGGAGGGGTAACTCTATGATAACTCTAGGACTTCGTAGATTGTTGAGGGCTAGATCTACTCACTAGGGTGGAGTTCGTGAGGGTCTTGTTCACCGGGGGCGGGTTTTATCAGTCATAATATGGGATTCAGGTTTCATATAGGTCGGTGTTGTTTGTTATCAACTCTTGGCTTCACAGGCCTTAGGTCTCCTTTCATCAGAGGCCTATTGTAAGTGGATTGATCGCCTTTGATAGGTTCAAGGCGATTCATGCTGGGGGAAGAATTCAGGTGCATGGTGAACTCGTTGGAGAAACAGAGGATTACTTCCAGGGCTATCTCTTCAGTGTATTATTTAGCCTCGGCGAATGGATGTGAGGATAAAGACCATTCACAGGTAATAAGGTGCCTCTCGAGCGCGTCATAGTAGTTGGTTACTCGTATCGAGAAAAACAAAAACCGTATCCCCGAGCCCCGCTCTATGTGTGGTAGGGGTGACGCGCCTGAGACCAGGCGCCGGGCTGAACCCTAAAAATTGGAAAGTAGCTCTAAACCTCCTCCAGAACCCCGCACTTTAGGGCGGGGAGGAGTTCAGGTACTTCTTCTTGTAGAGGTCAAGAGGGCATCTGTGGGATATGTGCTATGCTGATGAGCTGATTATGCGGGTTTCTGGCAGTTAAGTATGTTGTCGGTTAGTCGATCTATATGAGGTTTAGTGTGAATGGCTTGATGGATAGGAAAGTAAGTTAGTATAGAGGTTGTAACATCTAGACTTATATACCGATATTAGTATATCTAGGTGTGGGAATTGGAATGGGTAAGGTTAAGACTAGTATTTATGTTGATGAGGATCTCTGGAAGGAGTTCAAGAAGATTGCTTCTTCAAGGGATCAAGAGCTTAGTGAAGCTCTAGAGAGGCTTCTTAGAGAAGAGCTTATGGTGGATCTAGAGGTTGCTATCAGAGAGCTTGTTGACGAACTAGATACGGAACTGGATTTCAAACCTGTTAAGGCGAAGGCCCCCGTTAGTGAACTTGTTAGAGAGATGCGGGATGAGAGAGAAAGTCGTTTACTTAGACAGTAGCGTCATTGTTAAGAGGTACATCGAAGAACCCGGTAGCGAATACGTAGGACAGCTATACGTGCAGGCTTACAATGGCTTAATCAAGATATCTTTCAGTCTCTGGAATATCGGTGAAGTACTTGGAGTTCTGGATAAGTCGAGAACAAGAGAGATCATTACAGCTGAGGACTACCAAGTAGTTAAGAAACGATTCTTGAGCGAAACTCTAAGGCTTACTAAGCTTGGGTACCTGGTTACTGTACCAGTTAAATTATCTACGCTTAGAATAGCCTGGAAAATCGTTGAGAAACACCACATATACCAAGCAGATGCGCTACAGATAGCCTCAGCAAAATCAATAAATGCAGACGAGTTCCTAGTCGCAGATAAGAAGCTCCACCAAGTAGCACTAGAAGAAGGATTAAACTCTAGCTACATCACTTAACAAGTCTCCTTCAAGAAGTGAGGAAGAAAAACGATAGCCTGATATTAATCTATTCTTGATAAACGAATAGTGCAAATGCTTAAAGCCTATTACTAGATGTTGCCGTAGTTTAAACATAGTTAGTGTTTATAGAGTTGAGCCTTTGGTGTTGATACCTCTATGCATAGTGTTTTAAGATGATGTCGGATTCCTTGATTATATCTGTATCTATTGTAGCGAACTTTCCGCATTCGGCTGGCAAGCTTGCTGCTAGGTGTAGAGGAGGTAGTGTTCTAAGCCTTAGAGTAGTGCGTACTTTACTGTTTGGTTCGTATCTACCTTGCTTAGATGTTTGAGACTTTGTTTCTGTGTTGACTTCCCGACTAGTATTGCTGAGCCTGACTTCAATGTTCTTTGAATATGTGCACTTACTTAATTAACTTGAAAAGTCCTCTTTTCATATAATTGACTTAAGGTCTTCTAATGTGTATATAATCCCTTTTATCTTGTAATTGTGTTGTTTCAGGAACTCGATAAACTCTTCGTCTATTGTTAGCCATGGAATATCGGTTGTCCTAGCTGTAGAGTAGTACAGAGCATCTATGTAGTCTTTATGGCCCTCGTTGTAGATTCTGTAAGCCTCTACGTATGCTTCTACGGGTATGTCTAGCATGTTGTACGTGTTTCTTATAGAGTCTAGACCCACTTTAACTATGTCGAGATGTTCTGGTGGTATAGCTTTGAGTACTTTCCACATCGCCTCTAGGATTCCGACTTCTAAGTAGTAGATTTCTAGCTTTCTAAACAGAGCTATAGCTTTTAAAGCATCTTCTTCGATCTCTACGCCCAGAGCTGGTAAAAGGAATGTCGTATCAACTAGTACCCTCGGTTTCCGCGATATACTTCTTCTGCTCACGCAAGCTCTCCTCCTCAAGTTCTCTCAGAGTTACTCTCGCGACCTTCTTGCCCTTAAGCGAGAGAGTTATAGCATCTGGTAATGGTATAACTTCCAGCTTATTATCACTTACGACAAGCATAACTCTACTCCCCTCGTCAATGCCCAGTATATCTGCAATCTTCTTCGGTATGACTATAGTCCTTTTCCGACCAACACGTACTGTCAGACTTTCGGGCATTTCAGACTACCAATAAATTCTAACCTACACTACCTAATAAATATAGCGAGCAACAACACCCACAGATTATAACTCTAGAGCTGTCGTACGGGTAAGTGCCGACTGTTAGGACGGCCTCGGGCTAGGTATGGTGCGCTAGTAGTTGACTACCTAGACGGGCTGTCGTAGTAAGAGTTGACTTACACTTACTAGGCACCTTAATTACTAATCACGTTATACTACTCAAAACAAAAACCATACCCCCAAGCCCCGCACTATGCGGGGTAGGGGTAACGCGCCTAAGATCGGGCGCGGGGCTGAACCCTAAAAATGGGGAAGTAGCTTCAAACCTCCCCAGAACCCCCGCACTTTAGGGTGGGGTCAGCACCATTTCATGCTTAGCTTGTACTGGCTTGTGTCCTCGCCTTTCTTCGGCTTACGGAAGATGAAGAGGTGCTCGTGAGCTATCAGGTAAAAGTCTTTTCCTTTACTGCTCTCTTCGACCCAGCACTCGCAAGCCGCTTTGGTCAACGGCTTCCACCTCCGTTCCGTGACCTTGGTGTTCCACTGGATCTTGACGATGTCTTCTTTGAGTATGAAGCCGGCTTCTAGGAACTGCTGCATGACCCTGAAGGATATTGGGACGTAGTGCCTGTGTTGCCTGGTATCACCGATGAGTATAGCGCAGTACCTACCGGGCTTCAACACCCTGAAGCTCTCCTCAGCAACCCTACGCATACCGCTTAAGTACTCCTCCAGGCTGTAGACCTGCGAAAGGTCCCCCGGAATAGGCTTCTGCTTGGAGTAGGGGATTATGTTGAAGTAGGGTGGATGAGTTGCTATGAAGTCTATGGACTCGTCCTTAACTAGGTCGAGGTTCTCGGCGTTACCGTGGTACACCCTGATTTCAGGTTCTTTCCAGTTAGGGATAAGTGGTCTATACGTGAAGTTCAGCCTATCCAGGGTCAGTATTACGGCTTCGTAATTTATGTCCACGCCTATTGCGTTCCTCCCGAGAAGCTTGCACTCGACTAGGGTAGTCCCACTACCGCACATCTGGTCCAGTACCCATTCGCCAGGCTTAGTATATCTTAGGAGAAGGTTCCGCACAAGCCTCGGAGACCAGTTACCCCTGTAGTTTCCTCTGTGAGTAGCCCAATCACCTCTCTCAGGAAAGCTCCAGACGGTTGTGGTTTCAAGCGTGAAGTCCCTAGGTTGATACTCCCTGATCTCGTGCTTCTCACCCACCCTAATCGCAGTATCTTCGATGACGACCTCTCTGTGGGTCTTAACGTACTCAAGATACTCCTCGAACGTAACCAGACGCATTCGCATCAAGCATCCAGCACCTACTACGGAATTTTCTAGGGGAAATTATAAAAACCCTTAGGCGCTAAAGGCGGTTTGCGAGTTCTACTCTAGAAGCAATACTAGCTTCGAGCCCCTTCACGGTTTCAACAGTTAAGGAAAATTCCAGCTTATCCACAACAGATTACCGTTCTACACGACCAGATTACAGGGATTATCAGCGAGGTATCAAAAAATAAAGATAAAGTAAAGGTCAGGTAAGTAGAGGATTTATTCCATACTTCACTAGGTTCTGTTCATTGGTGATAGTTGTTGTTAGGTTGAACTTGTTCCACGGGCTTACACGCAACTCGAGGAGTTAGGTACGATACTAATCTACGATGATATCGAGTTGTTCAATCCTGCATGCGGAAAAGTGGTCAGGGAGCTTTGAGAGTTCGAGTATTCAAACATCTCTTAAAATAGTAGAGCTACCTTCACGGAGTATTGCTAAGTGAATTCAGGGGGACTGCACAGTGAAGGTGATCAAGAAGACTGAAAGTACGCGAGGCTGGATGTGAACGGCTTGATGAATAGGTGGTTATATAGGTATTATAGGTATGTTGGAATAAAGGTTGCAGCATTTAGACTTACATCATTGATACTAGTATATCTAGGTATGGGAGTCAATGAGAGTGAGATTAAAACCTGTATTTACAATTTCGAAAGCCTCGCCCTTTAGGGCGGGGATGGTGTGGTAAGGTTTATAAGCTCTGTATTCTCTAATGTGTTCTTGGGATAGCCGTGGAGGGTGGCTCTCAGACGTGGTTTGTGTTTAGGAGTACTAGGCATGCAAAATACTGGTGTGGTTATCACTTTGTGTGGATTCCTAAGTACCGTAGGGATGTTCTGGTGGGCGGTGTTGCTGAATACGCTAGAGAAGTGCTGAGGCAGATACTACTTGAGCTCGGTTGTGAACCTATAGCTATTGAGGTGCTACCGGACCATGTCCACGTGTTTTGTTCATGTCCTCCACGACTATCCCCAGCGTACGTGGTGAACTACCTCAAGGGTAAGAGTGCTAGGAGGATACTGCAGAGGTACCCGGAGCTGAAAACCGGTGCTAGTAGAGGTAAGCTATGGTCTAGAAGCTACTTTGTAGCAACAGTTGGTAGTGTGTCAGCAGATGTTGTCAAGAGGTACGTGGAGGAGCAGTGGGAGAAGAAGAAATGAAGAGAACAGTAACACTAAGACTAGCAACAGATAGAGAATCGGAGAATAAGCTCAAACTACTTTGCTCACTATCAGCTAAGCTATGGAACGAAGTCAACTACACTAGGAGGAGAATGTTCTTCGAGAACAAGAGAGTAGACCTGAAAACGACTTACGGGGAGTTCTACGAGAAGTACAAAACCTTAATA